>JBKSMV010000016.1:0-7987 GCA_046881985.1 Clostridia bacterium | reverse complement strand
TTATTGTATACAATTTTGCAGTTTTTATCAAGTGTTTTTTGAAATAAACTTCCAAAGTTCCTACTTCGTTGTCACTAGATTTGACTTTTTCGTGATATTTATAGTTGATTTCAAATAGTTTGTCTTCACCAGCCTTGATTGGATATGCGATATTTTCCTTGCAATAAACATACAAAAGGTTGTTTTTGTCGTCATAGAAGGCTTTGTTTGCCAAATGTGTATTGGCTTCTACCGCTTTGTACATAGTATAATCTTCGTGTGCTTGATTGAGTAATGCTGTACTCTCTTCAAACATAGGTCCGCAATTCAATACTACACACACCACTCTCATACCATTACGTTCTGTGGCACTAACAAGACAACGTCCTGCATCATCAGTAAAGCCTGTTTTTACACCAATACAGCCATCAAGTTTAGATAATAGCTTATTTTTGTTGTGTAAATAGCGAATTTCGCTCTTTTCTGTGGCTAGAATCTGATAATTCTTGGTAGACACTATCTCTCTAAAAATAGGGTTTTCTAGTGCTTTTGCACTGATAAGTGCCAAGTCATATGCTGTGGTATAATGTTCTTTTTCGTCTAGTCCGTGTGGGTTGGCAAAACTGCTATGCTTGGCTCCGCATTGTTTGGCGGTGTCTTCCATCATCTCGGCGAACTTCTCTACACTGCCACCTACGTGAATGGCAAGCGCTGTGGCGGCATCATTGCCTGATCTGAGCATCAAGCCATAGAGAAGGTCTTTAACTTTTAGCCGTTCTCCTTTGCGCAAGTATATGCTCGTTCCCCCTATGCCTACCGACTTCTCTGATACAACGATTTCTTCTTCAAGGTCTTGGCAATTATTTAATACGGTCAACGCTGTCACAACTTTTGTCGTGCTAGCCATGGCTAGTTGTCTGTCTTTGTTTTGCTCATACAGTACTCTACCCGTACTGGCTTCTATCACACACATTCCCCTAGCGCTAGAGCCTAGTGCCTGTACTGGCATATTTTTTGGTACAAAGACATTTATAGTGACAATCAATGCTAGTAAGCAAAGTAAAATACTACTTCTTTTCATTACTCTTTTCCTCGGCAATCTTTTTGACCACTTCCGTTGCATTTTTCAATAATTCTGTATATAGGCTAGACTTGTCTGTAGGTATAAGTTTGTATTTCTTGTCCTGCACCACAAAAAATCCTACAGGACTCACACAAAAACCGCCACCTACTCCGCCAGCCATTGGGTATTGGTCGTCTAAACGTTTGACACTTAGGTCGTTGTACTCTCCGCCGCCACAAACAAATCCCATACTCACTTTGGATATAGGCAAAATGGTTGTGCCATCTGGCATAGACAATGGTTGTCCTATGACACAATTGACGTCAATAAGCGACTTGACTCGCTCAAGCGAACTATCAATTAGTGACTCTATTTTTTTGGATATTTGCGGATTTCTTTCTTTCATAATTTTCCCCTATTAATCTCAATCTAGTGATAGTGAGTGCAAACAATATATCGAATATAGACATATTGAACTTTGAGCACATCTCTATCGAAAACTCGTCTTTATCATATTTTGGCTCTGAGTGGACTCTAATATACGCACTTTGCTTGTTATTTTTGAGTCTACACATAAAATCTGTGGCTAGAATATCAAATGTAGAACATATCAGTGCTGTAATAAATGCGTCATTTTGATAACCGAATCTACCTTTTATACTTACATCAGTAATATTCTGCCTAAAGTAGAGCATGGTGATAAGTTTCTTGATAAATATGTATTTGGTATTGCTATTGGTCAATTGTTGTTTGGTGTGCTTATGTTTTGTTTTGATATGTATGTATGCTCCACGTATTTTATAATTGCACTTATATATAGTTAATCCCATCAACTCTATCCTAAGGCTACCAGACATTGTCAGCACTCTAGTAGTGAGTTTTACCTTGATAAATAGTGGCATTAGTATTAGAAAAACCAACAATACAATAAAAAATAGCAATACTCTCATATTGCTATTATCTGTAAAAAGTCAAAAATTAATCTATCAAAACCAATTTATTGCCCACCATATCACAAGAAGATAGATAATAATCTATGCCGTTGATATTGTTGTGTAGCCATTTAGCACCAGACTTCTCTCCATGCAGGTGACCAAACACTACCTTGTCTACTCTAAAACTATCGTAAAGGTGTGTGACTTCTGTCTTCATTCTATTGAGTAAAAAAGGTGGGTAATGTATCATGCCAATCAGCACATCGTCTTCATTCTCTCTTAGTTTGTCCGCATGACTTAGTGCCAACTCTTGACGAATAAGTTCTCTGTTGTAGAGAGCATTGTTACGTTCAGTATTAAACTTGCCGTCTGGTATGAGCCAACCACGTGAACCAAAGAAGATATATTTACCTATCTTTACTGCATCATTCTGCAAAAAAATTATATCAGGGAAAGCCTTTCTCAACGAACTAATAGTTTGCCACCAATAGTCGTGATTGCCCCTTATCATTATTTTTTTGCCAGGTAGCTGACGTATAAAGTCAAAATCAGCCTTGGCTTCTTCCAATTTCATCGCCCAACTAAAGTCGCCAGCCATCAAAACAATGTCGTCATCTGTGACTTTTGCTTTCCAGTCTGCTACTATCTCATCTATGTAATTGTCCCAAACAGGACCAAATACGTCCATTGGTTTAGGGTTGAATATACTTAAGTGTAAGTCGGATATGGCATAAACGTGCATAACTTGTCTCCTTGTAAATTATAGCATTGTTAAACAATCTTTGCAAGACAATGAACAAAAAATGCTTATGTTTCATATATAAAAATAGTTGTGAGGTAATATGTCATTCTATACATCTACCAATCGCCCTGGCGTATTTCCTGGTGTAATTACTAATTGCAATGCGCAAGGTGTATGCGAAAGAGTGTGCATTGAAGTCAAAAAAGTGTTTGATGCTTGCCTAAATCAAACTCAAATATCTGGCATAGACATCACTGTCACCAATCCCACACCAGCCAATCCTACCTTGCCACTCACCTACGTCAGTGGCATAAGCAACACTATACCAGCGGTCATCAGCAATGTAGATGTGATAAGATTTGACGACCAACCTAACTTCGCTCGTGTTATGGCAGATGTCACTATAACTATTACCGTCAACTATCTAGATGCCAATGGTGTAGCAGGTAGTGGTCTTGCTACTATCACTGTGCCAATGGACGTGGTGCTCTATGTCCCACAACCCTCAATTATACCTTTTGAAATCACTTGCTTTGGCAATGCTGTATGTTCAACTGGCACTTATATTAGTGACCTAACTTTTAACGTTTCGCTCTGTGTATCTATCATTCTCAAAGTTGTAGCAGAAGTAGATTTGCTTGTGCCGAGCTATGGTTATTGCCCTATTCCACCGTGTACACCTTATGAAGAAGAAACCTGTAATATATTCTTCAATCTACCACTCTACCCAACTGCTGTTAGTCCGCCAAACAACTCTCAATAAAATCAATAAGTTGTTGTCTACCAAGCTTCTTGTCAGCACTCGTCAAAATGAGTGCTTCTTTGTTGTAACGAAGTTGTTTACATAGCTCATTGATACGGACAAACTTTTCGTTATTGGAGAGTTTGTCAGATTTGGTCAATACAATCTTGTAAGGAATATCATTGTCAAATAGATATGACTGCATGGCAAAATCTAATTCACTCACATCACGACGAATGTCCATTAGCAAGAAAACCATTTTGAGTTTGTCATTGCCTACAAAATAGTCGTCCATCATATTGTCCCAATCATCACTCTGTACCTTACTACCCTTTTGGTAGCCATAACCAGGCAAGTCCACTAGGTAAAATCCGCCATCTACTTTGAAATAATTAACTAGTCTAGTACGACCGGGTGTATTTGATGTACGTGCAAGAGTGTTTTGCATACATAACATATTGATAAGACTACTCTTACCAACATTACTTCTGCCCACAAAACAAACCTGTGGCAAGTCGTCTATGATAAATCCAGACTTGTCACTGGCACTTTTGACAAATGTTGTCTTTGCAAAATTGTACATAACCATTTCTCCCTACAATCAAAGATTGACGATTTGACTCGTCAATCTAGTTGAAAATCTTTCTATTTATCTTTTTCTTTACCAACGAATACCACTGCCAATGTTCCAGGTCCACAATGCGTACCAATAGTTGGTCCAATCAAATAGTTCCACACGATTGCTTCAGGGTATTTTTCTCTAATCTTATGCTCAAGCTCATCGCCTTCTTTTTGGCTGTCTGCATGCAACGCAATGATTGGATATTTCAAAGTATCTTCTGTCATGTTGGTTTCAAGTTTATTCATGAAGAAGTTGATAGCCTTCTTTCTACCACCAACGACATCATACTTCTCAAGCTTTCCTTCCTTAGTGACAGTAAGTACAGGCTTGATTCCCAACAATGTACCAAAGAATGCTGTAGTTGAAGATACTCTACCGCCACGTTTGAGGTGGTTTAGGTCGTCAACCATAAAGTATAGTCTTAGTTTATCTCTTGTATTCTCTACAAACTGGATAACTTCTTCGTCACTAGCGCCAGCTTTGTGCAATTTGGCTGCTTCATATACCAAAAGTCCAGCACCAATAGAAATACTAGATGTGTCTACACACTTAAACTTACGTTCCGGATATTTTGCCAACAATTCGTCAACGGCTTGACGCATAAAAGTAAATGTACCACTTAAGTTACTACTAAAATGTACATACAAAATATCTTCACCAGCCTTGAATACTGGCTCAAAATAATTGATATAGTCTTGTGGGTTGAGTGCATTGGTCACAACCTTGTCACCATTTTTCATACCCCTATAAAACTCAAGTAAGGTTTCCTTATCCTTACCCATGTCATAAAACTTCTCTACACCATTTTGTGTGTATGGCATATATATGATATTTACGCCCAATTCTTCACATTCTTTGAAGTTGAGTTCGCAATTACTATCACAAAAAAATCTACTCATTTGCATTCCCCTTTTTTATAATTTATCTTATTTGTCATAAGTTGTCAATTAAATCACGTAAAATTACATAATAATATTTATATGAGCAAAAAAATCTATCTTATCACAACACTATTTTTTGTAGGATTTATTCTTAGTGTTTTTTGCTATTTCCCAGTGAAATACAAGGACGAAATCGTGTATTATGCCGACAAATATTCTATCTCTTCAAGCCTAGTATATGCCATAATACGAGCAGAAAGCAACTTCGACACAACCGCTGTATCTAGTGTAGGTGCTTGTGGACTTATGCAAATTATGCCGTCTACGGCTGAATATATGATTGAATACTTTGACCTAGGTTTAGATATAAACGAGTTGTTTAGCCCTGCTGTCAATATAGAACTTGGTTGTGCCTACATACGCTATTTAAGCGACAAGTTTGACAATTGTAACGACGTAATATGTGCCTACAATGCTGGCGAAACCATTGTAAAAAAATGGAAAAAAGAAAATGCTGGCATTGTATATAAAGAAACAAAAAATTATTTGATAAAAGTAAAAATCAATTCTTTCTTTTATCAAAAGAGAATATTAGCGAACGTATAAGGAATATCGCCCCTATTGCACCCATGGCTGGAAAGCCGTATTTGACTAGTGAGCCAAATGACATCATTGACAAGATGTATATTGCCACACTGCAAATGAGTGCAGACTTTTTTTCACTACCAAATATGGTCGCCATATTATTGTTGAGTGCATAAAGGCAGGTTATCAATGTGGTTATCATGGCAAACATGATAGATATCACATATATCAATGACGACGTGGTGCTATTTGGCAGATAAATTAATGGCATTTCGCTGTCTGGTACAACTTTGTTGCTAGCGAGTGCTAGATATATCAAAGCTAACACTAATACAACACTAATGCCAAAAGATGTGAACGTTGCCCTGCTCTTTTTGATATTTAGGGACAAAACTAGGCTAACAAGTAGCATAAAATTGCTGGCGACAAAGAGTCCGCCATATATTACCGCCCCGCCATTATTGGCATAAAAATTGCTGAGTCTAATGGTGGGCAGATTGAAGACACAACTCAAAACCAAAACTACCACCATTACGACAGATATAGGTAAAGATGCTTTGGCAATAAAATCAATGCCTTTGTGTAGTAAGATTAAGCAGACCAGCATTAACAATATGCTCTCAAATGGAAATGATACTGCCCAAAAATCGTCAAAAAGGCTTTGGCAACCAGACAGCATTGTAGCACAAGTAATGACTAGGCAAATGTTATAAATGACAAAAATTATGCCATTTGTACGTGGAAAGAGTTTATTGTTCAGTTGTTGAAAGGAAACTATTTGCTCTTTCCTACATTTTTTGTACAAAAAATATAGAGTCATTGCCAAAAGTATGGACGAGAGTATCAAAAATGCTAGTCCAATGCTACCAAATCTATAAAAAAAGACAAAGACTTCTCTACCAGTCGCAATTCCTCCGCCTATTAATGCACATAACAATAAAAATAAAACTTTCACACTATAAGGTATGAAAGTTTGTTTGTAATTATTTGTCTTTTCTAGTAAGACGAGTATCTTTGGCTATTTGATGATGTTGAAAGAGTTCAACGATATCTACCGGCTGTTCATTGATATACAATACCCCATCTACAATTTTCATGCCAAAATTACGTGCATGATAGTTGAAGGAAGAAAGGTCTTCACTGCTAACACCTTGGCTAGATATCAGCAACTCTCGTGGAAAATCGCTAAATGTAAGCATAATGTATAGATTGATAAGTATTGTGGCAATCTGCTCTTCATTCTCTAGAGAGTCAATGTTTTTTGAGATAATCTGTTTGATGAATAACTCTGTGCAGAAATTAAATAATGGTAAAAATATCTCAATATTGCTAGGTAGCGATGCAAGGTAAATGATTGCCTTGGCATAAATTGACTTAAGATGCACACCATATTTATCTAGCTCTTTCATATCGTACAATGGGCCAGTATACATGAAATAGTTGTTGGTAAAATATATGCTTCGTGTGTGTGAGCATGTAATTATGGCATACATAAGGTTGAGTTTTCTACTCACACTCACATGGTCTAGATATATAATTTTTCTAAATATTTGGTCAAATTTTACGTGTGAGCAATATATCTCACACATTTCTTCTTTGGACATTTTGTCGCCCAAAAAAGCCAAAAATGAGCAAATATTGTCCATTTTTCTCTTGTTTGTCACAAACTTCTGCATTTTGTCTTTGTCTTGACAGCTAGAGAGAAGTTCTTTATATGTTTCTTCTATCTCTTGGACAATAGTTTCTGCCAACTTATCACTTGCTCTAATCATCGGTTTGCCTAGCGACATTGCATTCTCAAATATTCTCGCAGGCACACAATTGTATGGATTGATAATGGCAAGTTGTTCAAGTATTGTTGGAATTTCTTGTTTTTTGTCCAAATTGTATGCAGATATTGCTTTGTACAATAGCAATGCATTTTCTGTAGGTCGGTGAGTTTGACACCCTACTACAAAATCATACATCTCTTGCCAATAGCAGTTGATATCGAACATCTCAAGATAAGGTAAAATGTATTCAAAGTCTATCTTGTTGGTCTTGGCTAGTCGTTGTGCTTTGGCCATGAAAAACTGGATAGCATTGGCATTGTCAAGTTTGATATATGCCTGTATAAGAGCCAATAGGTCTTTGTCACAATATTCCTTGTCGGCAGTAGACTTGATATATTCTATCGCTTGGTCACACTTGCCAACTTGTATCATTGCCATTGCCTTTCTAAAACGTAAATCGTCGTAATATTTACCTTTTTGGAAGATATTTATATCGCTGTCGGCCACTTCTTGCACTCTACCTTCGTGTATAAGTTTGGTCCAATGTGCCATGGTTGAAAGGTTGATTTTGTCATAAGGGGTATTTTCTCTATAATATTCCCAATCTTTTTTTCTAAATCGTGCCTTGTCTTTTTGTCTAAAGTTTTCAAACGATGTTTCTAGGTT
>JBKSMV010000015.1:0-3764 GCA_046881985.1 Clostridia bacterium | reverse complement strand
ACACCCTTTTTGTACAAAATGTTATTTTTGTACAAAATTACATTTTTATTCAAAAATAAATAATGAAAAAAAACTTTACAACTTAAGTATTGACAAGTTGCAACATTTTTGATATTTTTTTTGACACAAATAATTTGGAGTAGAGGAATGAGTGTAGTTTATAAGAAAGAAGAATATACGGCAAAACTAAATGCCGATATTGAAAAAATGGAAATCGAATGCATGAAGACTCGTGCTAGAATCAATCAAGCTCCTGCAGGAGCAAATGAGCGAATTGGACTTAGTGCAAAACTTAAAATACAATTGAAGGAATTGAAGTTTTTGTATGATATGCGAATATATGTGAGTCATTACAATACAATAGATGAAAAAATCAAATAACTCAAAAGAATTGTTCATTGTACTGCACCGCAGGGTCAGTAGAGAACAATTTTTTTGTGCGCACATGATATTCTTTCGCCTTTGCCATGTCGCCTATTTTATAATATAGCATTACCAGTTGCATCAATGGGACATAATCCTTAAACTCCACCCTACGAAACTCGGCTTCGTCATGGTCAAGATATAATGCCCTTTCGTAGAGTTCGATAGCAGAGAAGTCGTTACCCAAGGCCACCAACTCATTCGCCATTTCGCACAATAGTTCTGCACTTGGCTTGTATATCGCTAGCATATCTGCCCACACTTGATAAGCCTTTTTGTGTTCGCCTAGATGCCTATAACACCTACCAAGAGTGAGATATGCATCATATATGTTTGGTCGACTGCCCTGCTGGTTAGTGATTAGTCGCTTGAGTTCGTGTATACACTTTTTGTAGTATGCATTGTAATAGAGTTCTTTGATATAGTAATATCGCAGCCTAGCATCTAATACTTCGCCCTGTCGTATATGTTTGCGAAAGATATTGATATTTCTACGTGGGTGTGGGGTTGACTTGTGTCCATGTGTGATGGCTATGTCGGTGTATTCCACCTTTCCCTTTAGCCCTATCGCTTCATGAATAAATCCTTGCCAAAAGTGACTGCCGTCGTTTTTCAATATACGTTCTCTATAAAATGTCATGGCATTTTTGCCTTGACCACAGTTATAGGTACACATATAAATATCTGCTTGCATTTTTGACTTTAGTTGGTTGATTTTTGATATATTTTCAGTCGTGACAATATCATCTGCATCCAACCATATAATATAGTCACCGCCTGCTTTGGAAAAAGAAAAGTTCCTAGCCTTGCTAAAGTCGTCACACCATTCAAAATCATACACCTTATCAGTGTATTTGTGGGCAATGCTTTTGGTTTGGTCGGTTGAGCCCGTGTCCACTATTATTATCTCGTCGGCGAACTTTACCGCACAATCTAGGCACCTAGCAAGCACCTCTTGCTCATTTTTCACTATCATACATAAAGACAATTTCATACTAAAGGGTATGTCATCTTATGTGGTTTTGACAAAAAAAAGAAGAGAATTTACTCTTCTTCGTGGTCATGACAATGACAATGCTCGTCGCATTCTTCTTCGCCAATGTATTGTGCATATAGGTCAATGCTGTCTCGCATCTCGCCCAAAGCCTTCAAATCTTCGTCTTGGTCTTCATCATCTTCTTCTACACTTGTAATATAGGTACGTTTGTCAAAAGAGCCATATTTCGCTCTGCGGTCTTTGAGTTTCTTCTCAAATTCTGCCATAGACACCCCCTTAAACTTGGCAATGGCTGTCACCAACTCAACTATATCGCATAACTCATTGATACCGCCAGTTTCCATATATCTAGCAGAATACTCTTCGAGTGAGATTTCCAATTCACTTATGTATTCTTCGTCAGTTATCTTACGAGTGTGTGGCACACTTCCTTTCTCTTTCAAGATTGCAGGCACTTTGTCACGCACCAATTGATTGTATACGTTTCTTTCCATATTTTCTCCTATGATTATTATATCATACCCAAAACCTATTGACAAGACAATTTTGCATTTTGGCTAGGCTTTTATTTTTTTTGCAAAAACATAAACATCTCATATTATTTTGCAATCTCACAGATTTATGGCAAAAAGTTGTAAAAAAATTGAAAAATTTGCAAATAATAGTTGACAAAAAGATTTCAATCGAGTATATTTAAGGGGTAAACTCAATTTTTGGGGGATTAGCTCAGCTGGCTAGAGCGCCTGCCTTGCAAGCAGGAGGTCATCGGTTCGATTCCGATATTCTCCACCAAGAGTTTACGTTGGGGGAGCTATTCTCCACCAAATATTTACACCCTTAATACTGGAGATTGTCTCCAACTACCCAATGGAATGTAGCTCAGCCGGTTAGAGCGCTGCCCTGATAAGGCAGAGGTCGGTGGTTCAAGTCCACTCATTCCAACCAGCATGATAGAGTACGTAAGTACTTTTTTTTATTTATACTGCCTTGCAATGCGGTAGCAGTGCGTGGTGCGATAGCAACACAATCAGGGCATGGCCGTGTGCGAAGCCCTTGCGCTAGCAAGATAAGGCAGAGGTCGGTGGTTCAAGTCCACTCATTCCAACCAGCATGACAGAGTACGTAAGTACTTTTTTTATTTATACTGCCTTGCAATAACAATTAAAAAGACCTATTCGCTAGGTCTTTTTTTCATCTTATTTCTTTTTTGCTTTGGCTAGACGTTCATTAGCGGCTTCGGTACGAGCCTTTGCTTGTGCAATCTGCTCTGCTTGTTCAGCCCTCACCTTTTCTCTTCTTTGAGAAGGTGTCATGTGAGCATCGTCCCATGATTGTTTTGCTTGCTCTTTGGCTCTCTTGAATGTATTTCTGCCCCTATTTTCTTCAAAGTTCGCTCTACTTTCAGCTTTTACCGCTGCGAAGTTTGCTTTGTCGACTTGGTGTTGTTCTTTTGCACTTTGTACCATATCTTTGAATGCTCGCTTGAAAAAGACTTCTTTCTTTTCTTCCATATTTTTCACCCCTTATTTATTTAATAACTCATCACTTTTGGCAATAATCTCGCTAGAGTATTTTGCTTTTCTCTTTTCGAGATATTTTTGATATAGCGGATAAGCGGTTGATACGATTGCGATACCAAGCAAGCCTACCACAATGCCTAAAGGCATGAGATTGCCGATAACTTTCATTGCCAAGCACATGCCTGTACCTAGCACCAAAGAGCCTACTGCACCATATGTGTATGCAAATACTTTAGCTGGGGTCTTAACCTTCTTGTCTAGTTTCTTTAGTTCGTCCAACTTGGTTGGCTCTACTGATTTTGTTGTATAACTATTTTTGATTTTTTCCACAATATATTTTTCATTTTGTGACATTTTGTTTTCTCCTTTTTTTGTTTACAATGCTATTGTACGTTATTGTTATTTCCAAAATATCAAATTAAAATTATTGTTTTGTAATTGTTTTGTAAAAGAATTGTAAAATCTTACATGAATGGAGAAATTAGATTAAATAATCCAGCCACAGCTCTATATGACACTCTATTTCTACGTTTGTTAGCAGAAGTAATCTCTTGGCTGTGTGCCATTGTATAGAACCTCTCTCTACAAGACAAAAGTTTTACGGCTTGATATTATCCATATCTTCATTGCTCAAACACCGCCAACCAAAGAGTGAATAGTTAGCCTTTATCTCATTGGACTTGGATTTTTTGACATAGATAGTCAAAGTATCATTTTCTCTAATCGTTAGTTTTTCCTTCATTCAACAACTCGTCACTTAAACATATAATTTCTTGAGAATGTTTTTCTCTCAAGTTTTTACCTATACGAATATATGCTGGGTA
>JBKSMV010000014.1:0-29378 GCA_046881985.1 Clostridia bacterium | reverse complement strand
ATTATAAAAATATAATAAAAACATTATTTTTAGTGTCAAATGGTAATATTGAGAAAAAAATTATTTATGACAGATTAAATATTTTATCTTTAATAAAAAATAATTATAAATCAAATAAAATAATAAAAAATAAATCTTTTTCACCTAAAATATTGGGCATTAATTTGCATTACAATTTTGTTAGCAAACAACTAATATGTATGTGCAAAAATAACATTGTTGCTTACTCAAATATTTTCGGGCTAAAGTTGGCAGAAGTAAAGTTTGATAATGTAAGATTTTTTTGCAGAAAGTTTTTAGTAAATAATGCAGATATTAGCAAGGTGTTTGTTGACAAAGAGATTTTGTTGTCGCCGTCTATGGCTGGGTGTATGAAAATAGATTTTTGTTCTAGTCTTGTGCAAACCATGTATGACAAGGTTTGTCAAAGTGAGTGTGACAGAGTTATCAACAATGTCTTAAGCTTAAGATATGACTACAACAATACTGATACTCCATACAATTTTTTTGTACAAAAATTGCTAGGCATAAAAATACTAAATGGCAACATAACCATTACCCCTAATAGACATTATATAAATTGTGACTTTAGAGTGGAAGATTTTGGGATCAATGTCAAAGTTGGACATGGCAAAAATCAATATGTGATAGACAGCAAGGTGTTCTCTAACAATATTCCTATCTCTCTTGAAGATATTGAAAAAGTTGATTGTATTTTGTACTAATATATGCTATAATGTGCTTAGGTAAAAATATGGAAAATCTTTTTGAACAAGTATCACAAGCACAAGCACCATTATATGAACGTATGCGCCCCACTTCTATCAATGAGTTTGTGGGCCAAAAGCATATAGTGGGTCCAAATTGTTTGCTAAATCGCGCCATTAAAACCAACCGCCTTGGCAGTTGTATTTTTTACGGCCCGCCCGGCTGTGGCAAGACAACCTTGGCACATATTATAGCCAACACATTGAATGGACAGTTCGTTAAACTCAATGCGGTGTCCAGTGGTGTTGGCGATGCCAAGAAGATTATCGACCAAGCCAAGAAAGATATGGAATTATACCAAAAGCGAACTTACCTACTTCTTGACGAATGCCATCGTTGGAACAAGGCACAAAGTGATTGTGTATTAGAAGCCATTGAGCGTGGATATATCATCTTCATTGGTTCTACTACCGAAAATCCTAATATCAGCATGACACCAGCTATTGTCAGCCGCTGTAGACTATTTGAGTTTAAGCCACTTAACAATGCAGACATCAAAGATGCTCTACTACGTGCTCTCAATGATAAAACTCGTGGTCTTGGTAATTATAATGCCAAAATCACACCTGATGCACTCAAACATTTTGCTCATTGTAGCGGTGGCGACCTACGTAATGCTCTCAATGCACTAGAAATTGCTGTGATGACCACTGAGCCTGATGCTAATGGCATAATCAATGTGGATTTGGCCGTCGCAGAAGAAAGCATACAAAAGCCAACAATCAGCGTGGACGAAACTACATATTACAATCTGCTTAGTGCTTTTTGCAAAAGTCTACGTGGTAGCGATGCCGATGCTGCGATATATTATAGTCAGAGATTGATTTGTGCTGGTTGTGACCCGCAACTCATAGCAAGACGACTTATCGCCCATGCTAGCGAAGACGTAGGCATGGCAGATAGCCAAGCACTTGTCTTGGCATGCTGTGCACTCTACTCTATCAAAAATATGGGCATGCCAGAGGCCAATCTTCCGCTCACTCACGCTATAATCTATGTGTGCGAAGCAGAAAAATCTAATTCGGTAGTGTCTGCTATGGACAGCGCAAAAGTTGATGCAGAACTCAACCATGATGACATGATACCACCTTATCTCAAAAACCATACTGAAGACAGCAAAGATTATAAATATCCACACAATTACGGAGGCTATGTCAAACAGCAATATCTCCCAGACACTCTAAAAGACCGAATATACTACCACCCTAGTAAGAATGGTAATGAAAAAAATATCAAGAGAAAAAAATTAACCTTTGATGACAAAAAGGACTAATCTCAATCGCTTGACGAAAATGCAAAATATCAGTAATATATACTCATAAAGGAGAAATAATTATGGAATTCAAAGATTCACAAACATACAAAAATCTTATGACAGCTATGGCTGGTGAAAGCATGGCTCGCAACAAGTACAACTGGTATGCTAGCCGTGCCAAGAAAGACGGCTATGAAGAGATTGCCGAAGTCTTCAACAAGACTGCTGACAACGAGAAAGAACACGCTAAATTGTGGTACAAACTACTCCACGATGGCATTGGTGACACCAAGACCAATCTTGAGCTCGCTGCCGCTGGTGAAAACGAAGAATGGACAGCAATGTACAAAGAGTTTGCAGAAGTGGCTCGTAAGGAAGGTTATGAAGACATAGCAAAGACTATGGAAGGCGTGGCTGCCATCGAAAAGACTCACGAAGAAGAATATCGTAGACTACTTGAACTTCTAGTGACCGGCAAAACTTTCACTCGTGAAGGCAAAGTGGCTTGGATTTGCAGAAATTGTGGACATATTCACGTAGGCAACGAAGCTCCAGACCTATGCCCTGTATGTGCTCACCCTAAGGCTTATTTCGAAGTTAAACGTGACGCTAAATAATGACAAAAAAGAGATGTAAAATCTCTTTTTTTATTTTCTAAAATTATTTTCATTATAACTACCATTCATGATAGATAGCAGAGTTGACTGGCGGTCGTCGTCGCTGGCCTTGTTGTTGTGAAGTTGTTTGCATCTGGCGCATTTGTATTTGATAACAGTGCCTTTCTTGGTATTGAGTTCTACACCTATTGGAATAAGCATACCTTGACAATCATTCTCTCTATCGCCCGGCACAATATCAACATGCTTGGACACTAGGCAATATGGACAATGGTCACGAGAAGTGTAGCCTAGCGGTTTTACTTCCCTACCGCACCACTCACATATAAAAGGTTGATCGTTCTTAATCATTTTCATAGAGATATTATAGCACATAGGAATAAAAAAAGAAACTCGAAATGAGTTTCTTTTTTATTTTTATTTATTCTTGATAGCGGCTTGTGCTGCTGCCAAACGTGCAATAGGTACACGGAATGGAGAGCATGAAACGTATGTTAAGCCAATCTTATCGCAGAACTCGATAGTTGATGGGTCACCACCGTGCTCACCACAGATACCAAGTTTGATATTCTTACGAGTAGTTCTACCAAGGCGAGCTGCATTCTCAACCAATGCGCCAACACCTTCAGTATCAAGACGTGCGAATGGGTCAGACTCGAAAATCTTTTTAGCATAGTAGTCGTTTAGGAATGCGCCAGCATCGTCACGGCTAAAGCCGAAAGTCATTTGAGTCAAGTCGTTAGTACCGAATGAGAAGAACTCTGCTTCTTCAGCAATCTTGTCAGCCAAAACTGCTGCACGAGGAATCTCGATCATTGTACCAATGTGGTATTCCATTTGGATACCTTTCTCTTGCAATACTTTTTCTGCTGTTTCTACAACAACACTCTTAACGTATTTCAATTCCTTCACGTCACCAACTAGTGGAATCATGATTTCTGGAACAATGCGATAGTTCTTGCGAATAGTCACATCACAAGCAGCTTCGATAACAGCACGTGCTTGCATTTCTGCAATTTCTGGATAAGTGATAGACAAACGGCAACCACGGTGACCAAGCATTGGGTTGAATTCATGTAGTGACTCAACCTTAGCCTTGAGCGCTTCAAAAGTGATGCCCATTTCTTTTGCCAAAGCGGCGATATCTTCGTCAGAATGTGGCAAGAATTCATGTAGAGGTGGATCCAAGAAACGGATAGTCACTGGACGTTCTTCCATTGCTTCGTACATACCGATAAAGTCTGCTCTTTGCATTGGTAGAAGTTTAGCCAAAGCTGCACGACGTGCTTCTTCGTTGTCAGCAACAATCATTTCACGCATTGCAGGGATTCTGTCAGCGCCAAAGAACATATGCTCTGTACGGCAAAGGCCAATACCTTCTGCACCGAAGCGAACTGCTTGTTCCGCATCTCTTGGGTTGTCTGCGTTTGTGCGTACTTTTAGACGACGATATTCGTCTGCCCATTGCATGATAGTGCCGAAGTTGCCAGTTACGCTAGCTGGAACAAGTTTAACTTCGCCATCATAAACGTTACCTGTGCTACCATCGATAGCGATAACGTCAAGTTCTTTGTATGTTCTGTCGCCAATCTTGACAGTCTTGTTTTCTTCGTCGATAGACATAGTAGAAACACCTGCTACGCAAGCAGTTCCCATACCACGAGCAACAACGGCTGCGTGACTTGTCATACCACCACGAGCGGTGACAATACCTTGTGATGCAACCATACCCTCGATGTCTTCTGGGCTAGTTTCTTGACGGAGAAGTAGAACTTTTGCATTCTTGTCTGCTTCTACGATTTCTTTAGCACGTTCTGCTGTGAATACGATTTGACCACAGCCTGCACCTGGGCTTGCTGGCAAGCCAGTAGCAATGATAGTAGCATTCTTCAAAGAGTCTTTGTCAAATGTTGGGTGCAACAATGCGTCCAAAGACTTTGGCTCAATCTTCATAACAGCATCTTTCTTGCTAATCATACCTTCTTTTACAAGGTCAACAGCGATTTGAAGTGCTGCTGAAGCAGTACGCTTACCGTTACGAGTTTGAAGCATGAAGAGTTTACCTTTTTCAATAGTGAACTCCATGTCTTGCATATCTTTGTAGTGCTTTTCAAGAGTAGTAGCAATTTGTTGGAATTGTGCATAAATTGCTGGATTTTGCTCTTGCAATGTAGCGATTGGATTTGGAGTACGAACACCTGCAACGACGTCTTCGCCTTGTGCATTCATTAGGTACTCACCATAAAGTTTCTTCTCGCCAGTAGCTGGGTTACGAGTGAAAGCAACACCTGTACCGCTATCTTCGCCCATGTTACCAAATACCATTGATTGAACGTTAACTGCTGTGCCCCAGCTTGAAGGGATATCGTTCATACGGCGGTATACGATAGCACGTGGGTTATCCCATGAATTGAATACGGCTTTAACTGCCAAGATAAGTTGTGTTTTAGGGTCTTGTGGGAAGTCTTCGCCCTTTTCAGCCTTGTACAACTCTTTGTATAGTTTGATAAGCTCTTGCAAATCTTCTGCAGTGAACTCGGTGTCAAGTTTGATACCAAGTTTCTCTTTTTGTTGGTCGATGATTTTTTCAAACTTAGGCTTCTCAACGCCCATAACTACGTCAGAGAACATTTGAATGAATCTGCGGTAGCTGTCGTATGCGAAACGTGGATTGTTGGTTTGCTTAGCCAAACCTTCAACTGCTACGTCGTTAAGACCTAGGTTCAAGATGGTGTCCATCATGCCAGGCATACTAGCGCGAGCACCAGAACGTACTGATACTAGGAATGGATTCTCGTTGTCACCGAAAGATTTTCCTGCAATCTTCTCTACCTTTGCCAAAGCTTCATAGATTTGGTCAATAATCTTAGGATTGATTGTCTTGTTGTCCTTATAGAATTGGTTACAAGCCTCTGTTGTGATTGTAAAACCTTGAGGAACTGGCAATCCCAAACCAGTCATTTCAGCGAGGTTAGCGCCCTTACCACCAAGCAAGTCACGCATTTTAGCATTACCTTCGCTGAAAAGATAAACATATTTGCCTTTTTTGTTAAACATATTTTTTTCCTTTTAGCGTATTTTTAACTCTTATAATATACTACAAAGCGTAAAAAAAAGCAAATGAATTGCTTGTTTATTTATATAACTTTTTACAAATTGTTGAAAAATAGTTCCATACTATGCAAATTGATGCCATATTTTATCTTTAATATGCGATATAGCAAGTTGATGGCATTGTCATATTTTTGCCCATTGCCTAGCAAAGTTTGCAATACACTATTGTCTATCGCAACACAATCCGCCTGGCGAATTGGCGAGATGATGCCGTTCATAGTGTCCAAATAGCAGTTTTTATAACTAGCATCAATCTCTGGACTCAAAATTGGTGTGCCTAATGCACTACAAAATCCTAGCCAAAAGCTGATAAGCACACTTTTTTTGTCTACAGGCTGACACAAACTATCTAGTGAAGCGGTCAAAGTGTCAAAAACTTCGACTTCGGCTTCGTTGTTTGGCAACACTTTGTCAATAGTTTCTAGCATTGCATAGCCACATTTTACTGCTTCGAAGTCAGTCAATATATTGGCATAGTTGTCCAAAAGTTTGGCTGTCTTCACCTTGTAAAAGTCGCCAGTACGCATTAGTTCATACTCCGCTAGAGAAAATGGCTGTGCTATGGCTTTGAGTTTAGCTTTAGGTTTGGCAACACCCACAAAACGAACATTCATCTTGCCTAGTTCTCGTGAAAAAAGTGTGGCAAGTTTGTCCGCTTCTTTGTAATCTCGTGTATTTAATAATATCGCTCGTGTGATGGTTTCCATTATCTTGTCATCTCGTTATTGTTGTCGTTGTTTCGCTCTTTACCACTCTCTTCGATAGCCTTGTAGAGCATATAATAGTTGATTTGCCCTGTGCCTCGAAAAAGTTTTTTGCAGATTGCACCTGCTGATTGCGGTTTTGTTTCTTTCATACCCATCTCCTTTTTGTTTTATTATATGAAATGGGACAACCTTTATACTTAATCTTTTAGGCTTTTTATGTCGTATCCAAGTTCGGTGACCAGTTTAGAGTTGTCTCGCCAGTCTTTTTTGACTTTGACAAAAAGTTCTAGGAAAATTTTAGTTCCAAGCACTTTTTGCATTTCCATACGTGCCATGGTGGCTAGACGTTTGATGGCTTCGCCATTGTGTCCTAAAATGATGGCTTTGTGTGAGTCTCGCTCGACTATAATGTCCGCATTGATGACGCAAACATTGTCTTTCTCTTCAAAACTGGCAATCTCTACTGCTACTCCGTGTGGAACTTCTTCGTCATAGTTGAGCAGAATCTTCTCCCTAATGATTTCGCTGGCTAGGTATCTAGCAGACTTGTCCGTATATTGCTCAACTGGGTAATATCTCATTGGGGCATCGTAAGAAGGTAGGTGTTTTTTGAGCATATCTATAAGTACGTCACAATTTTTGCCTGTAAGTGCGCTTAGTGGCAATATATCGTCCACTTTGTATTTCGCCATAAAGTCGGCAAGGATTGGATACATTCTCTCATACGTCGTTTCGTCAATCTTATTAATGACCACAATTCGTGGTGCAGAGTGTGACTTGTACTTTGCACTGAGAATATCGTACTGCTCTGCAAGTGGCTTTTTGGCAGAAAGCATGAATAGTAAAACGTCGGTATCTTGGCTAGCAGAACTAATGCTCGCTTCCATGTATTCGTCGATTTTGTTGACAGACTTGTGTATGCCTGGTGTATCGACAAAAACAATCTGGCTATTGTCATCATTATAGACACCTACTGCGCTATTGCGTGTGGTTTGTGGTTTTGGTGAAACAATGGCAACCTTCTCGCCTACCAATCTATTGATAAGTGTGCTTTTGCCAACGTTGGGAAGACCTAAAATAGTGACAAAACCGCTCTTAAACTCGCTCATATTACTCTCCTCTTGTGATTTCGCAAGCATTCATAATCTCGGCTTGCAACTTTTCCATAACTTTTCTATCTTCATCTTGAATATGGTCATAGCCTAGTATGTGCAACATACCATGGCAAAATAAGAAACATATCTCTCTCAAAAGTGAATGTCCGTACTCTTTGGCTTGACGGCGAGCCACCTTTGGACTGATAAATATCTCACCCAAGAGAAGTGCGCCTGTGTGGATATCTACTTCGTACTGATAGTCGGCAATATTCAACACATCTCCCGCCGCAGTATCTGTCATTGGGAAACTGAGGACGTCAGTCGTCTTGTCAATGCCACGATGGTCACGATTGAGTTTCCTAATCTTGCTATCTGGCAAGAAGTGTAGATTGACTGCTATTTGGTCTATAGGTTGATGCAAATATTCAAGAGTGTATTCGTACGCCTTGTGTATACCTTGGATTAATTCTGGTTTTAGTCTTTTGTTGATGTTTAGCATCTCGTTCTCCTAACTTTGTTCGACGATAAAAGTCATAGTCGTTGTAGCATAATATATGTCTGCGATTTCTATCACTTTAGTTTCTTTGGTCATGGCATCGCCTATTACCTGCTGTTCGGCCTTGGCAACACTCTCTTGTATAATAACTTTTTCTATGTCTGCCAATTTTCGCTCTATATAGTCTATCTTGTATTCTCTATAGACTATGCTGACCTTGTACAAAGGCAATAGGTTGCCATTGGTTATAGTTTGATTATAGACTATTTTGTCACAAAAGTCGAATGGTTTTGCGGTTTTTGTGTTTTTTAATTTAATTTTGCCTAGTTGGTAATACGACCTTATCTCTTCTCTGCCTGTATAAGTGATAACTTTTTCTCGGCTTGCCACACTTGACACCCCTGTCACTTGAGCCATAATGGTCACCTTGGCTACAGGTCGAACACTCACTTCTCTGCCGTCATTGTCTAGAATGAATGGCAAGACTAATGGGTCGCCTCTGTGCACAAAGTCCCCACTATTTACTGCCAAAGTGCCAGAAGATAATTCTATCGACTGGACGATGCCGGTATAATCGCTGTACATAGGGTCAAACGTGGTGGGCGAAAATACAAGTTTTTCACTGACAGATACTATTATGGTAGTGCCACGTTTGGTGATGCTGATGTCTGCTATGGTGTCTAGCTGCTGTAGTAGAGAGTTCTCTAGGCTGGTAATATCTGTATTGAAGGAGTGTCCCACTCTTACATTGTGTGCATCAAGTGCGGTAATAATAGTGGTACGTGAAGTTGTTTCTAATCCATAGACTTCTATTCGCCAAACGAATTGTGTAGACAGCAATGCTCCAAGTATGGCGATAAATATACCTATAACTAGTCCTATATTTTTGACTATCAGGAGCTTGATGGCTCGTCTACCTGTGAAGCCTATTGTTTCCACCTTAAAAAACTTATATAGGTAGTCCTTTATACGTGGATAGTCTGCCAAAGCCAAAGTTATTTCTAGTGTTTTGGTATCAATACGCTTGGTTGATAGTATGCCTACATTCTCTCGCCTAGCACGTGCAAAAAAGTGCTGAAAGTTTAGCCCTGTAATACGTAATCTAATCCCACTCATTGTACGTCCACACCCTTGATTTCACCAGTAATAACGGCGGTATCTTTGTCAAACTCTGCAACATTAAGATTGGTGCCTAATATGGCAATGGCTTTCTTGCCGATACGGAAAGTTATCTCTTTTTCGTCAAAAGATACAATACCAGTGTGACCTTCTAGGTAGAGAGTTTTGCCTGCAACGACGGTATAGCGATAGTCGCTAAAGGTCGTATTGAAATATTTGTGGAGAATGTGGTTGATTTCATTTTTGAAAGACATATTTCACCTAGTATATTTTATGTGAGAATATGCTCATTATGAAGATAAAAAAAGCAGTTGCCTGCTTTTATGATAACTTGTTATCTCGATAATAATAGAAGATATACTGCTGTGCATAACCAGACAATGCTCCAAACTTCTCGTACAACGCTTGGCGCATTTTGGCACGATTGGTTTCATCTGAGCCGAATATTGCCTTGTATGACTTGGCAATCCATGTGTCTACTGGGAATGAACTCATCTCATTGTATGCAAAGAGCAAAATGCAGTCTGCCACCTTTTCACCCACACCAGAGAGTGAGAGCAAAAACTTTTTTTTGTCTTCATAAGTATAGGTGCGCATCTGCTCTAAATTGATAAACTTGAGCATTTTCAATGTTTTGTGTAGTTGCTCCGCTCTATAGCCAAGCCCTGCCGTCTTGAAGTCTTCTATACTGCCTTTAGATAGTTGTGAAAGTGTGGGGAATGCATAATAGTCGCCACATTTCGTACCGAACTTCTCGCACAAGGCTTCGATAGACTTTTGTATACGAGGAATATTGTTGTTGGCAGAGATAATAAATGACACTATCATCTCGAATATGTTTTGCTTGAGTAGTCGTATGCCAGCGCCGTATTGTATTGGCTTTTGCATACACTCGTGTTGATTGAGTTTGAGTTTGATGAGCCTATAATCTGTATGCAAGTCAAAGTATTGCTCAAAATATCTCACATCATTGGTGTAGATAATGTAGTAATCCTTTTTCTCTACAATATTGGCTCTCTTGTCAGTAGATATCACCTGATAGCCATCGTCTGTCTTGCGGTATCTAAAAACTTGTCCACACTCCAAAATCTGTTGCGGATTGAACTCGGTCTTGTCGAGCACTTTGATTGAGTTGTCATTGGTTGTATATCTCATATTATATCCTTATCCATTCTAGTCTTGGAGTGCCGTAAGTTCGGCTTTTGACATCATATTTGTCGTCAACGACAAGTGGTAGTGAATCACTATCGCTCTCTCGCATTATCACTCCGCCTTGATTGAGTAGACCATTTGAGAGTATATAGTCCACCGCCTTTTGTGCATAATCTGTCTGATATGGTGGGTCTAGAAATATTACGTCAAACTTTGTGCCAGACTCTACTGCACTATGCAAAAAGTCCATGTAGTCGCTGTGAAAGATTTGCTTTGGGTCTTGTTTGAGCTTGGTGAAGTTTTGTTTGATAAGGGTGATGGCTTGTTTGTTGCTATCCACACAATACACTCGCTCCGCACCCCTAGACAATGCTTCCAGTCCAAACCAGCCACTACCAGAAAACAGGTCTAGCACAACAGCGTCCATAAAATCGAACTGCAAAATATTGCCAATAGCCACTCTCACTCTATCAAGTGTTGGCTTGGTCGTGTCAAAATTAAATTCGGCTAAATGTGTGCCACGATATTTTCCTGCGACAATTCTCATACTATCATAGTATAACAAAATTGCAAGATATTGGCAAATTATATCACTACATTTTGACAAACAAAAAAGACCTTAAAACTTGGGGGTTAAGGTCTTTTGCGTAATTTCTATAAACATATAGGTAAAAGGTTTTTAGAATAAATATTTTTTCTTGTATCTTTCGCCAGTAAGACGGCACATAAGTTCGTATTCGATAGTGCCAATGCGTTTGGACATTTTGGCGAGATTATTTGTACTATCTACAAACTGCACAAGGTCGCCAACTTTTACATCACTATCTACTACTGCGAAGCAACAATCCATGCAAATATCACCTATAAGGTGGTAATATTTACCATTGATGCGGACTTGCCAGTTATTTTTGAGTCGGCAGTCTATGCCGTCTGCATAACCTATAGAAAGCACGGCAATAGCCATATCTTCTTGGGCGAGAGTGTGATTGTAGCCTATGTGGTCGCCCTTATGGACTGAATGAATCCTAACCACACGACAATTGACACTTTTGGCATTGTGATATTGTGAGATTCCCAAGCGAATGTAGTCTTGGTCTATGTCCAATAATGCCGTATGGCTCGCTGACAAGTGTCTAGGAAATTGTGCATCTAAAGTAATGTCATTAAACTTATCTAACTGCTGGCTTACATCTTGTGTGTCATGGCTATAAAAATGTGTAAACACACCTTCAATAGAGTTATTATTAATATTGAGTTTATGTACAAGGCTAATAAAATCTTGGCGACTATCTACACCATACCTATTCATACCACTATTGACTGCTATATGTACTCGTGCATTGTTAGGCAGATTTTTGCAGTCGTCAACCATGTAGACTATATTGTCATAACCTTGCAAAAAGTATTGTGCTTCTGCCAAGACCAAAATGTCTTTGTATATGCCATGGTCGGCAAGGATTTTTGCTTCGTCCACACTACTAACTGCCAACATATCTACGATGTCTTGAATATAGGTTGCCACCATGACTGCGCCGTGACCATATGCATCTGCCTTGACTACAGAAATAATCTTTTTATCGGTTTGTTTGCGTATTTTTTGAATGTTTTGTTTTATTTTGTGTAAATCTATAACCAACTCATTATACATAATAAAAAACACCTTTCGGTGTTTTATATTCACATTTGAAAATTGTGTGTACTATTTGCTAGCTTTTTTTGCTGCAGGTTTCTTTGCAGGTGCTTTTTTAGCAGTAGTAGTTTTCTTTGCAGGTGCTTTAGCAACTGGCTTTGCTTCTACTTTCTTTGGCTCAGCCTTTTTTACTGCTGGCTTTGTTTCTGCCTTTGCAGGAGCTTTAACAGCCTTAGCTGCTGGCTTCTTAGCTTCAGCTTTTGCTGGAGCCTTTGGTGCTTCAGCTTTCTTTGGCTCTGCCTTTACCTCTGCTTTCTTTGGCTCTGCTTTTTTAGCAACTGGCTTCTTAGCTTCAGCTTTTGCTTCTACCTTAACTTCTGCTTTTGGAGCAGCAGCTTTAGCAGGGGCTTTAGCAACTGGTTTTGCTTCTACTTTCTTTGGCTCAGCCTTTTTTGCTGCTGGCTTTGCTTCTACCTTTGAAGCTGGCTTTTTAGCAGCAGCTTTTGCTGGAGCTTTTTTAGCTACAGGCTTAGCGGCTGGTTTAACTTCTTCTTTGACTTCTGCTACTGGAGCCACAACTACTGGTTCTGCTACAACTTTGGCTTCTGCTTTTGGAGCAGGCTTCTTGGTTGCAGGTTTTTTAGCTGGTGCTTTTTTAGCAACTGGTTTTTTAGCGGCAGGCTTCTTTGCAGGTGCTTTTGCAACTGGCTTCTTTTCTACCACTACTGCAGGAACTTCTTCCTCTACTGGAGCAGATACCACTTCAGCTTTGGCAACGTTTTTCTCTGCTTGCTTTTGGATGCGTTTCTCCTCAATCGCATCTTGCAATCTGATATCTTTTTTGTCTAGTACAATCAACATGATGACCAAAACCAAAATCATCAAAGTAATTGCGCCAAGAATCCAATACCAGTTATTTGCGAAAAAATTTAATAGATTTGACATAATAACTCCTTTGTTTTATGACTTGATTATATAATACCAAAAATATTTAATCAACTAATTTTCATTATATTTTTTAATTTTTTTCAATTTTTTTTATTTTTTTTCGCAAATATTTTTTTCTATAGCAAAATACAGATTACTCCACCCTTGCCTTCATTGACAATTCTTGTCATAGTACGACGCATTTTATTTTGTATGCCTTGTGGCACTGCTGTAATTTTGTTGCGCAAACTATCACTCACCATGTCTTCTAGGCTTCTACCAAACATATTGGTTGACCAAAGTTTTTGTGGATCGGATTCGAACTGGTTCTGCAGGTATTCTACCATCTCTACACTCTGCTGTTCTGCGCCCATGATTGGTGAAACTTCTGCTTCTACGTCGACTTTGAGTATATGTAGACTTGGTGCTGATGCACGGAGTTTGATGCCACAGCGAGAGCCTTGCTTTACTATCTCTGGTTCTTTGAGTTCCATTTCGCTAGGGTTTGGTACTACTATGCCATAACCTGTTTGTTCGACTGCATCAAGAGCATTCTTGAGTTGGTCGTATTTTTGTTTTGCAACGTTTAATTCTTTGATATACTGCACTAGTTCATAGTCATTATTTATTTGTGTGCCACTCTGCACTGACAATACTTTATAAAATAGATTGTCTTTTGGTACTAATTCAAAAGTGATACTGCCTTTACCAATGTCTACACTACTAGAAATGATAGCATCAAAATCTTCACTATCTTCAAACAGCATTTGGTCGTTGGCATAGTCACCAATGCGAGCAACGTTTTGCGTTTTGCTCATCACTTCGTTTAGCATATTTTTGATGATAGGGCTATCTATAGGCAAAGCCTTGAGCCAACTAGGTGCGACGATGTCAATCGAGTTGAGTGGGAATTGGGTTGTGATGGTAGAGAAGATTTTTTCTACATCGTCAGCATTAAGTCGTGATACGTCAAGGGCTAGCACTGGAACATTATAATCTTTCTTGATTTTTTCTGCCAAGTTTTTAGTATCAGTAGAGTCTGGGTTAGTTGTGTTGAGCACTACGACAAAAGGCTTGCCAGACTGACGCATTGTATCAACACTTTTTGCCTCTGCGGACAAAAAACTATTACGTGGCAAATCACCAAAACTTCCATCACTTGTTACCACAATACCTAGTGTGCTGTGCTCACGAATTACCTTTTCTGTGCCAATTTGTGCTGCGAGTTCAAAAGGTATTTTTTCATCTGACCAAGGGGTCTTTACCATACGAGGTTTCTTGTCTTCGGTAGAGCCTAGAGCGCCGTCCACCATAAAGCCTACACAATCGATTAGTCGTGCTCGCATTGACATATTTTTGACACTCATTGACACAGCTCCGCTAGGTACAAACTTTGGCTGTGTGGTCATCACAGTTTTGCCGTCAGAAGATTGTGGCATTTCGTCTTCTGCTCTCTTGCGCTCACTGGCACTGGTGATATTAGGCAAAACAAAACTATCCATAAATCTAGAAATAAATGTTGACTTTCCTACTCTTACAGGCCCTACGACTCCTATATAAATATTTCCATTTGTACGTGTTTCGATATCATTGTAAATATCAAAAGTTCTATCCATAAATCCTCCAACATAGTTGCTTTTTATACACTATGCTAGACAGAAAAAAAATATGCTAGAAAGCATATCTTTTATTTTGCAATGTAAAGTATACCGATAGTATTAGCACCACAATGACAAGTGATAGTCGCACTGGCAACTGCGGTGTAGACATTCTTAAATCCTGCATCACGTGCCATTTGTACTAGAATATCGACAATACTTTGGTCAAAAGTGGTGTATGTAATGAACACATTTGTCATATCTTTTTCTTCACCATTGTCCAACACATCTCTAACATAGTTTTGTGCCACTTGGGTTATTTTCTTTCTATACTTTTTACCTACACCCATACTGCCGTCTTTGACTACGATTGATGGTTTTATCATGAGAAGATTGGCCCCAAGTAGTGCTAGCTTTGAGCATCTGCCCCCTTTGTAGAGTAGTTTCAAACTATCTATGACAAAACTTGAGCGAGTCTTGTCTACCGCATCTTTGATGCCAGTGATAATTTCTTCGTGAGTTTTGCCTTCTTCAATTAGTCGCTCTGCAATCATTACTTGCAAGGCTATGCCACTAGACAAGTTTTTGGAGTCGATTACGGTTACAGCATCGAACTTCTCTGCTGCCTTCACCGCATTGTTGTATGTGGAAGATATTCCGCTAGACAATGCAAAGTAGATAACTTTTTCCGCTCTGTCTAGAAGTGAAGCAAACATTTCTTCTATCATCTCTATACTTGGAGCAGCTGTCTTTGGTATCTCGCCTGTCTCTTTGACGTATTGTAGCACCTTGGTATTGTCCAAAGTCTCATGCTCTACACCATTAAGAATAGTGGCGAGTGTCATGACGTGTATGCCGTGCTCTTTGGCATAACCTTGCGGAAAGTCACAAGCACTATCTACCGCAAGTATATATTTCTGTTTCATTATTCCTCCTTACCAATCCCCTTCTGTTCTGCTTCTGTAACTTCAACATTTGTGGAAACATCTTCCTGTGATTGTTGAATATTGGTTGCAGTATCCACTTTTTTCTTATGAGTAAAGGCTTTTTTTATCTCTTTGCCTAGTTCTGTCTTATTTTCCGTACCCTTGACAACTCGCAAAATATTGCTACGATGACGCCAAAATACAAGTATAACTATCGCCCATATGATAAAGTAGACTGCAATGTATGTGCCATCACACATAATTGACTCTACAATACCCATGACAAGCAGATATCCTAGGTCACACAATGCCCCTTGCTTGGTAATGCATATCATCACCAAAGTCAAGACAAATAATGGTATGCCCACTATTGGATTGGCTACGGCCAATACACCGAACGAACTAGATACACCTTTGCCACCCTTAAACTTGTAGTATATAGGGAACATATGACCTACTACGACTGCGAAACCGCCTATGTACAATCCCAAGTCGCCAAATATAAACCAGCCTATGAGTGCACATACGGCCGCTTTGATAGCGTCGAACAAGAGTGTTGCCGCCGCCAACCACACGCCATAATTACGTGCCATATTCATAGCCCCTGGATTACCACTATCCATTTTACTAATATCTCCGCCCTTGGCACGAGAGAAGATTTTAGCTCCAAACACTCCGCCTATAAGGTAGCCACCTATAGCTAGCCCTATCAATCCCAAAATCTTGGCAGTCATTAGTCATTTTCTCCTTTGTTCTTAAACTCCAGTTTGATAGGAGTACCCTTAAAGTCAAAAGCATTACGTATGGAGTTTTCTAGGTATCTTGAATAAGAAAAGTCCATAAGATTGGCTCTATTGCAGAAAATGGTAAACCTTGGTGGATATGTACCAGACTGCTTGCCATAGATAACTTTCAATTTTCTGCCATTGTGAATAGGTGGTTCTGTGACCGCCGTCGCATTCTGCAACACAGAGTTAAATACCCCCATGGTAATCTCTCTACCAGCATTCTCGTATACTTGCTCGACCGCTTCCATCACCTTGCCGATACGTTGTCCGCTCTCGCATGAGATAAATACAGGTACATAATATTTCATGAATGGCAATTCCGTTTCGATAAGTCGCTTGAACTTCTCTGTAGACATTTTGGTCTTGTCTATCTTGTCCCACTTATTGACAACGATAACACTTGGCTTACCTTCTTCATGCATAAGCCCTGCCACTTTGGAGTCTTGCTCTGTAATGCCTTCGGTAGCATCTATGACAAGTAGTGCGATGTCACATCTTTCTACTGCATCAATACTTCTGAGAGCACTATATCTCTCAATGCTATCTGGTGCGATTTTTCCTTTCTTTCTAAGTCCTGCAGTGTCGATAAGAGTATAATTTTTACCATTATATCTAAAAGGTATATCGATAGCATCACGTGTAGTACCTGCAACGTTGCTGACCACCATTCTGTCTTCGCCTATGAGTCTATTGGTTAGGCTACTCTTGCCAGCATTTGGCTTGCCTACAATGGCAATCTTGAGAGCCTTGTCTTCTTCGTCTGGAGAAATCTGCTCTATCTTGTCTACTATAGCGTCCAACAGGTCACCTATGCCCTTACCATGTGATGCGGAAAGTGGCATTGGGTCGCCTAGTTGAAGCTCGTAAAACTCATAAGTCTTCTCTATCTCAAAGTTGTCAAGTTTGTTTACAGCGACAATCTTAGGTGCTTTGCATTTGCGAAGCATATTCGCCACTTCCAAGTCTCCTTGAGTGATGCCCTTTTTGCCGTCTACAAAAAACACAATGACGTCTGCCAAATCTATGGCTATCTGTGCTTGACTAAGAATGCTACGATACATTTCGTCATCTTTACTAAAGTCCAAACCGCCCGTATCTACAATGGAAAAAGCGTAGCCATTCCACTCTGCGTCTGCGTATATTCTATCACGTGTGACACCGGGTTGGTCGTCTACAATGCTTATTCTTCTGCCTGCGATTTTATTGAAAAACGTACTTTTGCCTACGTTTGGCGTGCCTACTATGGCTACAACTGGTTTTCTCATGTGTTAAATATATCACAAAGTTAGTTTATGAGCAATCATTTTTTGCATCTTTTGCAATTTGATTGTGAACAATTGTGGCAACTTAAACAAAATCTTTGACGTTTCAACATTTTTAGACCTATTACGACAAATATGATTGTCATAATGGTTAGTGCCAAATCTACCCAGCCAAAACTCCACGTGGCGACCACATAAACAACTCTAGCCAAGACGTATGCTATACCGAATTGTGCAAGGATTGTAAATAGTGTCCATTTTTTACCAACAAAGTTGTTGAGTACAGCCACACTAGATATACATGGACTATACAATAGGCAAAATACCAAAAAAGACAATGCACTGGCAGGTGTAAGTGCAGACATTGCTCCCATAATCACCATGGACGAAAGGATTAATTCCTTGGCAACAATGCCAGCAAGCAAAGAACACACTACACCTACACTCGCAAATCCTAGTGGGCAAAACAAAGGTGCTATCAGTTTGGCTATGCTTGGCAATATGTTTTGTGTACCATTTGGTAGATAGTTAAATCTAAAATTGAAATTGGTAAGCACCCAAATAATTACCGACACACAAACTACTATGTATACTACCTTGGTTATGAAGTTTTTGGCACTAAAAAGTGCATTTTTGCACACTTTTTTGATGCTAGGTCTACGTACTGCTGGAAACTCTAAAAGAAAGTGATTGTCCGCACTTGGTAAAGCCGTTTTTTCTAAAACACCAGCCAACACAAGCGCAACTACTATGCCCAACAAGTATAGTCCAAATATGACAAATATGCTCTTTGCACCGAAAAATTGTGCTGCTATCACACTATATATTGGCAATTTTGCTGTACACGACATGAATGGTGTGAGTATTGCTGTCTTGGTCTGAGCATTTTTGTTGGGCATTCCGCTAGCGGTGATGATTGCTGTAGTATTACAGCCAAAACCGAGCAAAAGTGTATAAGCCGACTTGCCATTCAATCCTACTCGACTAAGGCTGTCGTCTAGCATAAATGCAATGCGTGACATGATGCCACTATCTTCAATTAAGCCTAGAAATACGTACAATAGGCAGACAGGAAAAACAAAACTCAATACCGAATTGAGTGCTTCACATACTCCATTGTCAAACAAGTCCAAGAGCCATTGTGCCCTGACAACCTTGCCTAAAGCCCAAGATAATGGACTCTCTATACACCTTTCCACCAACCATATAAGCCCGTCCGACACTGTCTGTCCTATGGCGAAAAATGTAATATACATGATGGCAAAGGCAGAGAGCAAAAATAGTGGCAAAAAGATCCATTTGTTGAGTAAAATCTTGTCCAATCTACTCTCGCCATAGGTGTATTTTGACGAAATGGTGACCGACTGGGAATAAACGGACTCTATATACTCATAAATCTGCTCTGAAGTAGTGAGTTGTGGTAGAATATTGGCATTTTCTTGAGCGATAAGTTGTGTGGCAAACTTTTGCTTGATGGCATTGCCAATGATGATTCTTGTGCCTAGTAAAGATGCTAGTTTGTCCGCATTGATTTTGCCACCTGTTTTGGTAAATAGGTCGTAATTGTTGACATATATTACAAGTTTGATGCCTTGATTTAGCAGTTGTATCGCCAGATATAGATTTCGCCTTAGGCTGTTGGCATCAACGACATATATGTAGTGTGCAGTTGGATTTTTAAGTATATAGTCAATGCTGACTTGCTCTTCTAGAGTGAATGCCTTCATGCTATAAAACCCTGGTAAATCTACCACATTATATTCAATACCAGAGTGCCTTATGGTCTTGGAACTCTCTGTGACAGTCACACCATGCCAGTTGCCAGTGTGAATATTGCTTTTGGTAAGCGAATTGAAAAGTGTGCTTTTGCCGGTGTTTGGATTACCTATGATAGCGATAGTTTTCATTTTGTCACCACCAGTTGTGAAGCGATTTCGCTCTTTAATGCAAACATACTGCCCAAAATGGACACAAGAAGTGTTTTTTTGTGCGGAGATATGGCTTTGACTACGAGTTTACTGCCCTTTACAAAGCCTAATTCTTGCAAACGTACTGCCATTTTGTCGTCTTTTAAGTCTAGTGAAACAAGGCTATATTCTTGTCCTATGGTGCATTTTGTGAGAATAGTATTCATACTTTGTTGTATTAATAGAAAATGTGAGTTATGACAACAAAAAAAGGGCGAAATGCCCTTTTCCTGTCATAGCAGTTCTATAAAAACTATTCGCTAGTCCCCTACCGCGATTGCTATACGCTTATAGTTTAGCATAGATTGAGCGGTTGTCAAGGGGGATTTTTTAGTTTTGTGAGTCTTTTTCCGCAAGTTCTCTTAGTTGAGATTCGTGTTTGCGGAAGAAGTCTTCTTTCTCTTTTAAGAATGTCATCTTTGGTGCAGTTTTATCTACGAGCATATTTTTATAATCTTCGAAGATATATTCCCAGTTGAAGACTTTTTCTGTGTCTAGACCAAGATATTCTGCCACCTTTTCTGTGCCTTGTGGTGCCATTGGGTGTAGCAATATGTTTGCTGTGTAAATGTATTGCAAGGTGTTGGCTGTAAGAGTCGCACGTTCTTCTTCTGTTTGGTCTGCAGAGTAGTGCTTTGCCCAGTATTTGTTGATATTACGCACAAATACGTCCAAAACATTGACTACTTGGTGGAACTTCTTGTCATACATATATCTTTCGTAGTCAAGAATCGCCTTTTGGCACTCTGCTTTCACTTCGTCGCTAGCAGTTAGGAGTGGGATTTCGCCGTTTGCGTCCTTTTGGGTAGAATAGAATATTGTTCTTAGTATTCTATTGTAGACATTAGTTAGCAAGTTGCCTTCCTTGAGTACTGGGTCAGCATCTTCCGGCTTGGCATTTGGATTGAATGGTTTCGGATAGAATGGTACACTATTGTTGCCCAAGTTCATGCCCAAGAAGTGCATTCTGTATTGATCTGAAGTGTAATACTCCAAGATTTCGTCTGCAAGTGGGGCACGGATTGTACCGCTACTGCCCGCTTTCATGCCTTGCAAGAGCAATGTCTTGATAGGCACTATCTTGGTGATATGCAAATCGCCTTCTTTGGTCTTGAAAGTAGCATTTTTGCCTTGAGTGTAGAGCCACATAGCTTGTTGTGCTGGTCCATAAAAATACAAGTTGTCTTCGCCAATAAATTGGTACACTTGGGCATCGTCACTGCACCAGTACTTCTTCCACTCATTATCGTCAAAACCTTGTTGCTTCAAGTACGTTCTAGTGAATGAGATTGGTGCCCACAAACTCTCTGGCCACACGTAGAATGTCGCACCTTCTAGTCCGCAAACATTTGGACATGGTACGCCCCACTCTAGATTGCCAGTAAGACGGAATGGTGTCAAAGTCTTACCTGTTCTATATCTTACACCATTGGCAGAAAGAATATCGCAAGCCTTTTCTCTATCTGTAAGTTTGTCAAATACCATAGTCAAGTGTGGAGCGGTTTCTTTGCCTGTGTATTCGTAGTGTGGCAAATCTAGGCTCTCAACAAGGTCTTTGTATTCTTTCTTAAGATATATTTCTGGCTTCTTTAAGAACTCTCTTAACTCTTTAATCATAAAACTAGCCGTATCGCTATTACGCTCTATGCTATCAATCCATTCATTGAGTATGTCTACACATTCGTCAAGTTTGAAGTATAGGTTGTCTACTTTGATGAGTTCTGGCTTTGTGTTAGAAAGTGTGCTGACAGGGTCAATCAAGTCTTGTGGTAGATATTGATGTCCTAGGTCGCAAGTCTCTGCATAGCCATGTTCACCTTGACAGCCTGTAACTGGGCACTTGCCTTCTACTTGTCTACCATTGAGCACTTCGCCCAACTTGGTGTCGTAGAAAGCATAAGATGATTGTTTCTCAATCATGCCTGCTTCCAAAAGCAAGTCTACAAACTCTTTACTTACTTGCTCGTGCATAATTTTAGTGTCGCCAAATGCTGATGCTCCATAAATATTGAATGACACATTGGCATCTCTAAATACTTTCTCGTGCTCTCTGTATATTTCTTCACTAAATTGTGCCAAAGTCTTGTCTTGAAGTTCGCCTTGCTCTCTAAGACGTCTATACTTTTCCATTGGTGGTGAGCCATAGCAGTCAGTACCAGAGCAGAAAATCACGTTGTCTTTGCCGATTCTATCACGCAAAAATCTAGCAAAAGTGTCTGTCCTGAGCATCAAGCCAACGTGTGCAAATGTAAGATGCTTGCCACCATTTGGCATACCGCCTGTAACCACTGCTTTCTTAGGGAAAACTGGTCTAGGTCTTACGAATTTATCCATATTATCTCCTTTCTAAACAAAAACACTACGTTTTGCGTAGTGTTTGTTATTTAATAGGTATCACGCAAAATACTGCCTATATTATAGACTGATGGTAGTATTTTGTTGCTGTGCGAATGCCTTTTTCATACTTTTATGATACCACAAATTATTTGAGTTGGCAATAAAATATATCAATAATTTATAAAAATCAATAAAAAATCACCACTTTCATGGTGATTATATGGTGGGGAAGATGAGATTTGAACTCACAAGGTTGCCCACACGCCCCTCAAACGTGCGCGTATGCCAATTCCGCCACTCCCCCTTACATTCGGTAATTTATCACAGATTACCGAACTTGTCAACTTATTTTATTCATTTTTTGGTGGCTGGTCGTGTTCTAGTGGTGTGGTGTCAGCCAGTTGGCCTTCTGCTTGGGCAGTCGTATTTGCATCAGGCAACTGAATTGGAGTGTTGGCTGATTGCAATGCTGGTTGAGAAGATTCTTTTTTGTCGCCCTTTTGGCTAGCGAAGCATAGGAAATAGCCACCCACTATACCTGCCAAGAGTGCACATATATCTGCCACCAGCACCCAATCGAATGCCATACGTGGTAAAACGTATGCGATATACACACCCAAAAGTGATGCCAAAACTAATGCGACAATGGCAAAATTGGTAGTTTTGCCAAAGCGGTTGAGTAGCCATTTGAGAGCGATAGAGCCAACTACAATACCTATGATAGAACCTAGTACTACTGGTATAAGCATCGCAAAATTGAAGTCTGCAATCGCTCCAATGACGGTATTATAAATGCCGAAAAACATCATCATAAGTGAGCCACTTAAACCTGGTAATATCATGGCAATTGAACTAACTGCCACAAGACCCATTAGTTTGAAAAATGTGCCAGTAGATAGTGTGGTAATCACTGCAGAGTTGTCGTCGCCTTTCATAAGTATTGAATAAGTCAATACTACAGCAAAGCATAGTCCTGCCACTACCCACTTGACCCAACGTTTGCTGTCTTCTTCCATTTTGAGAGCATTTTTCACAAGCAATGGAATACTACCGATAACCAATCCCACAAAGAAGTTCATGGTACTACGATAGTAATTATTAAACAAAAATCTAATAATCTTGCTGAAAAGCACAATGCCAACAATAACACCAAGTCCTAGGGCAAGTAGTTTCCAGAAGTTCTTTTTGATATACTTAAAATCTAATGATAGTGCGGTAATTATCTCGTCATACACATTTGTCACTACGGCAATAGTGCCTGCACTGACACCTGGTATGATATTGACACAACCGACCAATAGTCCTTTGATAAATCGTACGATATATTTCATGTCTACTCCTAAATATTATATATGGTCGCTGTCACCAATTTATCATCAGATTTTACGTTTGGAAGTGGTTTGCCAGTCTTAACTCTAGATATCACATCAATCTTGTTGATATCTACACAAGACACCGCTCCTGACTTGAATACTGCTACAAACTCTCCGCTTATAGTTGGTGCTACGGCATAAGTCACCTTTTCTTTGGCCATGCAGATTTGTAGTCCTTTTCTATTTCGTGCACTCATTGGCACTTCGGCAAGGTTGACACGTTTGGCATGGTTGTTGTCAGTAATTATAAGCACCTTATCCCCTGCGCTCACTTGTCCGGCAAATACAACTTCGTCACCTTGTGCGAGTTGAATGCCGATGACACCGCTTGCTCCACGCTTTTGAGTTGGTGTTGTACCAAGTTCGCAGTTGAGCACCATACCATTCTTGGTCACAAATAGTGCGCTTGGTAGGTAAAAGTTGTCTTGAATCTTGATAACTTCATCGCCTGCTTTGAGTTTGATAGCGCTTGCGCTTGACTTGGCGATATTGAACTCACTTACTGGACATTTGCGAATATACCCTTCACGAGTGAAGAAATACAAGTCGTTCGCTGGGTTGAGTTCGGTGAAATTAAATATATTGACAATCTGCTCATTGGCTTCACACTTGCAAAGTTGTGAGAGTTGCATGCCCTTGTTATGCTGTTTGCATTGCTCTACATCTCGTGCAGTAAACTTGTACACATTACCAGCATTGGTAAATGCCAATATTGTGTCATTGGAGAATGCATGAGCATTGTCTCTAAACAATAGGTTGATATTGTTGGCTGTGGCAAAACTATTGTCGCCTTCCTTAATTGACTTGAATGGGACTTTCTTAAGTCTTAAGCCATCAACTGACACATAAAGTACACATTCTTCGTTTTCTATGGCTTTTTCGATAGGTGTAGCCACGTACTCGTCAAATGCACGAACGATTTGAGTCTTACGTGGTGTTGGGAAGCGGTTTTTGATGTCCAAAAGTTCTTCTTTGACCACTTCCAACTGGTACTCTCTACCAGAAAGTATGTGCTTGTAAACTTTGATTTGCTTGTGCAAATCTTTGAGCTCGGCTTCGAGTTTAGTAGTTTCAAGATTGGTTAGTCTTGAGAGTTTCATGTCCAAGATAGCCACAGCTTGTACTTCTGTGAGAGCAAATCTAGCCATGAGTTGCTCTTTGGCAAGTTGAACACTCTCGCTAGTCTTGATGATACGAATCACTTCGTCAATATTTTGAATAGCGATAACAAGACCTTCCAAAATGTGTGCACGTGCGGTCGCTTTCTCTAGATTGTACTTGGTACGGCGAACGATAACGTCCACTTGGAAGTTTACGTAGTATTTTGTGATGTCCAAAAGTGACATTTGCTTTGGCTTGCCGTCTGCGATAGCCACTACGTTATAGTTGAAGTTGCATTGCATTTCAGTTCGCTTCAAGAGTTCGCTAATAATTCCCTGTACGTCGCCGTCTTTACGTACAGTGATAACTGCACGCATACCATTCATGTCTGACTCGTCTTGAATCTCGGTAATGGCATTTAGGCAACCCTTGTATTTGTCCTTAACTTCTAGGACGTGCACCAAAAACTCTGCCTTATTCACTTGGTAAGGTAATTCTGTGATGACAATATTTGTCTTTCCTGCACTAGCATCTTCCAAATGCCATACTGCTCTAACTGGCACTTTGCCCCTACCAGTAGCGTAGGCATCAATCATGTTTTGGTCTTTGAGCACCATGCCACCAGTTGGAAAATCTGGACCTTTGATGTGCTTAAGCAGTGTAGCAAGGTTAGCATTCTCGTCTTCGATATATGCCACTGTGGCATCAATCACTTCGCCAAGGTTGTGTGGCGGAATATTGGTCGCCAAACCTACTGCAATACCAGTAGTACCATTGACCAAAAGGTTTGGGAATCTACCTGGCAGATAGTCAGGCTCTTTGTGTCTATCGTCAAAACTTAGGCTAAAATTGACTGTATCTTTGTCAATATCTCGCATAAGTTCGAGTGAAAGTGGACTAAGTCTTGCTTCTGTATAACGATAAGCAGCGGCTGGGTCGCCGTCTATTGAACCAAAGTTGCCTTGACCTTGAATGAGCGGAATATTGATAGTGAAATCTTGCGCAAGACGAACTAATGCATCATAAACAGACGTGTCACCATGTGGGTGGTATTTACCCAAAACATCACCGACAGTTGCGGCGCATTTCTTGAATGGCTTGTCTGGAGTGAGCCCTGCTTCCATCATTGTATATAAGATACGTCTTTGTACGGGCTTCAATCCGTCTTCTACTCTTGGCAATGCTCTGTCCAAGATTACGCTTTCAGAGTATGGAAGCATACTTGAGTTCATAATGTCTTCTACTGTACGTGTGAAAACATTGCCAGTGATTTCTTCTGGCACAGATGCTTCTGCTGATTTTTTCTTTCTTTTTGGTTTTGACTTCTCGTCAAACATTCCTACTTGCTTGTCGTCATCTTTTGGCATAATGTCCTCGATTTAATTAGTTGTTTTCTTCTACCATATTCACTAGGTCGTTGTCATTATTGTTGTTGAAGTTGGCGTATTTGGTAATGTATTCTTTACGTTTTTCTACCGCATCGCCCATCCATGTAGTGATAGATTGGTCGGCTTGCACCGCATCGTCAATGGTCACTTGGATTAGGCTTCTCTTGGCTGGATTCATGGTAGTTTCTTTGAGTTGGTCGGCATTCATTTCGCCTAGACCTTTGTATCTTTGAAGTGTGTAATTCTTGCCCACTTGTGCGATTACGTCTTGCAAATCTTTGTCATTGTATGCATACAAAGACTTGTCCTTGCTGGTCACTTTGTATAATGGTGGCATACCACAATACACGTGTCCGTCTGTAATGAGTTCTCTCATATAGCGGAAGAAGAATGTAATCAAAATGGCACGAATGTGTTCGCCGTCTACGTCCGCATCACTCAAGATAATTACCTTGTCAAACTTGAGATTACTTATTTTGAAGTCGTCACCAATTCCTGTGCCAAGAGCACCTATGATAGTACGGATTTCTTCGTTTTGCAAAACTTGGTCCATGCGCTTCTTTTCGGCATTCAATGGCTTGCCCCTGAGTGGCAAAATGGCTTGGAAATGTCGGTCTCTGCCCATCTTGGCATTGCCACCTGCGGATTTACCTTCTACGATAAAGAGTTCGTTTTTGGAATAATCTCTACCACTGCAGTTGGCGAACTTACCTACAAGGCTTGAGCCTTCGATACTATTCTTCGCCCTTGCCAAATCTTTGGCTCTACGGCTCGCTAGACGCACTTTTTGAGCACCCTTTGCCTTCTCGATGATGGCTTGAAGTATAGGTGTATTTTTGATACTATTGAAAAACTCGTCCAGCTTGACAGAGCATACCGCTTCTACCTTGGTTTTGGCTTCAACATTGCCGAGTTTTGTCTTGGTTTGACCTTCGAATTGTACATTTTTCATCTTGATGCACAACACCGCCGTCATACCTTCACGATAGTCTTCTCCAAGCAAGTTGTCTTCCTTTTCTTTGATAAAGCCTTGCTTTCTTGCCGTATCGTTTAGCACTTTTGTTAGTGCAGTCTTGAAGCCAACTTCGTGCCAACCGCCTTCCGGTGTAGGAATATTATTTACAAAACTAAAGATATTTTCGGTAAAGGTGTCTGTGTGTTGGAGTGCTAGTTGTACATAAACTCCGTCACTCTCACCTTCTATAAATACTGGTGGATAATATTGTGCAGTCTTGCCTTCGTTGAGATAGGTCACATAGTCTTTTATACCGCCTTCATAGCAGAATTGCTCCTTTTGGCCGGTACGTTCGTCTGTAAAACTAATGATAATACCACGATTTAGGTATGCATCTTCTCTCAACTTCTTGGCAATAGCGTCATAAGAGAAATCCACATCACTAAACACTCTATCGTCTGGCATAAAGTGTACTGTTGTGCCGGTTTCTTTGGTGTCGCCTAGGCAAGTGAGTTTTTGGACGGTCTGTCCGCTGTGGATTTTGTTGCCCTTTTGAATACTCTCAAACTTGGCATAATATTTCTTACCTTCACGACAAACTGTCACTTCAAGATATCTACTGAGAGCATTGGTGACTGATGCGCCTACACCATGTAGTCCGCCAGAGTATTGGTAGTTGCCGTCACCGAACTTACCACCAGCGTGCAATTGAGTATAAACGACTTCTACACCTGAGATTTTGAGCTTTGGGTGTGGGTCAACTGGTACGCCACGGCCATTGTCTGACACTGTGGCACTGCCGTCTTTGTGGATTTTGACCGTAAGTGTGTTGCCATAACCATTGGCAAGTTCGTCAATACCATTGTCGATAATCTCCCACAAAATGTGGTGCATACCACGACTGCCTGTGCTACCAACGTACATACCTGGGCGCATTCTTACTGCGTCCAAACCTTCCAAAACTACTAAATCTTTAGCTGCGTAACTCATTACTAAACCTCTACATAACTATCTGGCAATAATTCTTTGATTGTTTTCGTCACAATCTTGCCGTTTGACTTGATGATAACCTTGATGTCTGGTGTGTGTATGGCGAACATTTGCCTACAAATGCCACATGGCGAAGTGACATCAATCTTGCCTTGTGCATTTTTGGTGACTGCTACAATCTTCTTGAAATCTCGCTCGCCCTGTGCCCAAGCTGAGCCTAGTGCAGTCTGTTCTGCACAAGTAGAATGCCACCAATCAATATTGACACCGACGTAAACTTTGCCACTAGCACTCTCTAGCGCCGCCGCAACGTAGGTGGATTCTTTTCTATCATAAGGGTTGTCCAATACCGACTGCAAAGTGGACTTTGCAATCTTTATAAGCTCAGAATTGGTCATAATCTCTCCTTTGTACTCTTAGTTTAGCACAAGTCAATTTTTATGTAAAGCGAAGTCAAGGATTTGCGAATCGAAAGTGGTAATTTTGTCGTTGCTGTCCGTATTGACGGCATCTTTTAACATAATATCTACTAATTCCACGAATCCTATACCCTTTGGCTCAAATAAGTAAAAGGCTAATGAGCCTGGTATGGTGTTGATTTCATTTAGATAGAGTTTCTTGGTGTTTGGATTGTAGAGATAGTCTATTCTCACTACACCCTTTAAGTTGAGTGTCTGGTATGATTCTAGTGTGTATTTTTCCACCTTTTCTCGCAATTTGTCGTCAATAGGTGCTGGCAAGAGTCGTGACTGACCTTTCATTCCCTTTTGGCCAGCATTTAGATATTTGTCACTAAAAGACAATGTGGTGTCATGCTTAATTGGTTGTTCTATTTCGCTAATTATATAGTCTTCGCCTGACCTTACAATTGCACAATTGTACTCAACGAGCGGTGTGATACATTTCTCTACAATACACTCGTCGTCATAGATAAGGGCTGACATTATGGCTGTACGTGTGCTCTCAATATCATCACAACGTTGGACACCTATGCTACTACCCAAACTTTTTGGCTTGACTATGACTGGATAGTCCATACTCTCCAAAATGGAGTCTTGTGGACAGACTCTAAAAGTCTTGGCAGGCAAAGTTGGGATTTTGGTCTTTGAAAGTGCTTGTTTTGTCAGAGCCTTATCCATAGTGAGCATGGCACTTTGTGGACTAGCGCTAGTATAAGGAATGTTTAGTATGGAAAATAATGTCGCCAAAAAACCATTCTCCCCTATGCCACCATGACAGCAGTTGAGTGCTATGTCTATCTTGAAATGGAAGTGACGTATTCGCCTAGCTCGCTGTGGAAAGTTTTTGAAGTCCTGAATAGTAAAATTGTCAGGCAAAAGATAAAAGTCGTTTTGCTTGGTGATATAGATAAGTTTCGTCTTGTAGACGTGCTTGATAGATGTGTGACATTGCATGGCTGTCACTATAGATACATCATGCTCTACAGACTTACCACCGAAAAATATACCAATTGTTTGCATACATGTTTATATGTGCAAGGTTTTGTTTGTGACACAATGTTGCATTGTCGTACACGTACGCATATATATAAATATGAAATACATATACAAGGTTTATCAGATAGATTACGATTATATAAAAAGGGGTGAAACATGTATCGTCTATCTTCATGGTTGGTTAGGCAATAAAAACTCTTTTGCAAAAGTTAGAAGTTTTATGCAAAATTATTCGTCACTATCAATCTCTCTCCCACCTTACTTAAATAAAGAAAGTATCATTCCACTAAATATGTACGACTATAGAGATATCGTTCTGCAGATATTGTCGCTACACTCTATAACCAACCCAAT
>JBKSMV010000013.1:0-10035 GCA_046881985.1 Clostridia bacterium | reverse complement strand
TTGCATATAACGTGCATATAGTGCTGGGGTTGCATAAGGATTCATCTTTACATAGTCCGCATAACTATAATACACATATGGCATATAATTGCCGTCACTATCAATAGCATGATTAGATTTACCTACGCTGACACTTAGGTTAGAGTTGATATTCATAATCCTTGTGTTGCCAGAGATAAGTCCTGCCAAGCCACCACCAAAGTTGTATGCTTGGACGGTCACACCACCTGTTAGGTTGACATTGATAATGATAGAGTTCTCAATGATACCAGCCAAGCCACCAACATAAGTCATTGATGTACCTGACACTTTGGTAAAGTTGAGAGTGATATTTTTGATAACTGGAGTTGAAGCTCCAATTGTATTGGCTTTGACAACCTTGGAGAACATACCCAAACTATCGTGAGAATTGTCTGTAGTATTAGACGTAATAGAGATATTGTTTATCTGCATTCCATTACCATCTAATGAGCCAGAGAAGATGACTCTTTCTCTAGTCTTGACTTCATTACCTACGTCCATAAAGTCAATGTCATGCACCAATCTTACATGACTGAGTACTTGCACTGTTTGACTAGCATCATCGGTCAAAGCATCTGCAAATACTGTGTTGTACTCTTTGGCTGAACGTACAATGTATGGGTTGGCTTCGCTACCATACTCAAAGTCTTTGACGTATTGATATACATAGCCGGTCACTATTCCTTCTTCGTCTGTGAGTTCTGTTTCGAGATATCTTACAGACTTGGCGATGATATTAGGACCAGTCAAGTCTGGCAATATTTTGTAGTTGTCTACTACTATTGCATTGTTGTCTGCCACATTTTCTGCACCATAAGTCCATACACCAGAAGATTTTTCTGTCTTGTCTGTAGACTCAATGAATGCATAACCATTCAAAGTGCTAGCTACTTGGAAGCTGGTCAAACTCATGCCTGTAGCACTATCTTCTTCCGCTTCAAAATATTCGCCACTCAAGATGAGATAATAGCAGTCTTGGATACCACCATTTGATGCATCTTGGATTTCGTGCAATAGGTTCTCGCCAGTAAATGGCATCATAGATGGAGCATTGGATACAATGTCGCAAGCGGAATAACATCTTTGGATTTTACCGCTAGAAGCATTGCTTCCTACAAATCCTGCAGTAAACTTCGCCACACTATACACAGCGATATTGGCATAAGAGTCGCCAATATAACCGCTATTGGTACTTACAAAGCCTGCCACATCGCCATTTGCCTTGATTAAGTTAGAAGTTAGTCTTGGGCTAGCTGAAGTGATTGAGCCAGATCCCCTTACATATGAATAGTAGATTCGGCCATTGCCAGAGTTGTTGACTACAAAGCCTGCCGTCTTGGAACTATTCATATCAGTAGACAAGTTGTTCAAACTGATGCCACGAGCATAAGAACTTGAGATTACGCCAGTATTTGAATATACAAAGCCTGCCATGCTTCCTTTAGCATTGAAACTAATGTCTTCGCTAAAGTATCTAGTTTGAGAAGTGATGACTGTATTATTTGTCACACTCACTCTGTAAGAATCAAAGTATGCCACACCTAATCGGCTGTTGGTGATATTACCCTTATTGTCTACTACAAAGCCTGCAAGGTGTTCAGTAGTTGCACCAGATTTTGAACTGATAGTGATTTCCTTAGTCTTGGCAGTGACGTCGGTCTCACGCAAAGATACTACGTCGCAGTTGGTTATCACACCACTATTTGTCACAGCCAAAGCACCAAACTTGTAGCCTTCGTATGCTGTCACATTGATATCTTTGAGTCCTGCTAGGTCAAGAGTGACATTTTTGATAAGTGTAGTAGTCTTAACTTCCTTAAATAGACCAATCTGTGCCACACTTTCTGTGTCTGGGCTGGTTGGTACGAAGTTGATGATACGTATTATCTTGCCATTACCATCAAGGCTGACAAACTCTGCATCATTTGGTTGATAGTCTTGTAGAGTAATGTCTTCCATCAAGATATAACTCTCTGTAGAAGCACTAGATAGATAACTCTTGAATTGGTTAGCAGTATAGATAGGTATAGGCTCTTTTTCTGTAGAGTTAAAGTAGACCAAGAGAGTAAACTCGAAGTTTATCTCTGTCAAAATGTAGTCTTGGTTTAGGCTTAGGTCGTTGGTAAAGTTGAGTTCAATACCATCGTCAGTCATTACGTAGTAATAATACACACTAAAGCCCAATACAGTAGAAGATGTTTGACTTGTACCAATTAGGCTAAAGCCATTGAATGTCTCTTTGCCTGTATGGTCTACAAATATGTTTTGGTTAATCTTGAACACATTTGAACTATCTGTACCTAATTGCAAAGGCTCTTTGATTACACCTGCAATCGTATTACGTTTAACGTAGAATAGTGACAACACTTTTTCGTAGTCAGCATCTAGTCCACTACCAGCAATATCTGTATAGAGTGTATCGTTGATAGTTGCTTCTTTGCTTGCATCTACACTACCCGCATCTGTCAACCATCTCAAATCAAGTGGCATTGATGAACCCATCGCCATACTGAGTACATTGTCGTCAGTTAGATTGTCTAGAGTCACATTGTTTGGACGGATTAGGTTCTCTACAATGATAAACTTCAAGACATCTGTAGACTTCTTGGTGATACCATTTCTAGTCACCAAGATTTCACTCTCAACAGAGAATGTCTCACCCACATTGACACTAGATACCGATATGTTAGAGCTTCCAACATATGCTCCACTAGCAGTCAATCTAAATGCTGGTCTAGGTACTGAGATAGTTAGGCCTTCTTTCTTAGGTGTCACAGAGAATGATGGCTCACCAAACTCATAACCTATCACTTCCATATTGATAGTAATATTGTTTGTATAGTTTTCGATGAGATAGTACATCTCACGAGTATAGTAAGTTGTATTGGTAATATAGGCTGTCGCCTTTTCGTATTTACCATTATTATTAAGTACATAGTATATAGTAATATTATCTATATCTAATTTACTCTCGTCGACAGCGACATAGTCATATACTGCCACAGCATCTTCTGCATCTACTGACATTGTGATACTTGGAATATATGAAGTAAGTAGAGTGATTTCGCTAGTCTTGATGCTCTCTGCCACACCATTTACATGGGCATTGACTGATACGTCAAATCTGAGTTCTTTTGCCACAATGGTTGGTAGCAAGGTACGTACATACAACTCGCCTGTGTACGTTGTGTTGCCATATGCGTCCACTTCGCTCACTTTGTCCAAAGTTGGCATTGCTGGACGTGGGAAAAGTGTAGTATATGTCACTTTACCACTAGCATCGACTTTCTTCACCATCTGCTCAAAGCTGATAGTGTAGTCGTCTATTGTACTAGAAGTGATTGTGAAATAATCCACATTTGCATACACTGGGTTGACCTTGACCACCATGAGACCAGACCTGCCTGGCTCAATCATGTTGGTTGCAGAGTTTTGCTCTACATTGGTAAGAGTATTACCGCCCAGTTGAGTATTTGAAGTTGTCTCTGTATAGTGCAAGAGTTTGATTTTTGACACTATAGAAGGCGCAATGTTGAGTACAAAGTCACAACTTGCATCGATATTACTATCTGCGAAGAAATGGAATGAGAAACTGATATCTTGAGTGATATATTTATATTCTTCCTTCATTTCTAGACGCAAGTCTTTGTATACAATGCCTAGAGCATTGGCTTCTACATAGCAAGTGATGTTGAACAGGTCTTTTGAATCGCTTAAACCATATTGGTCTAGAAGAGTTTCTACATATTCAACACTTTGTTCACTAGGCACGACTTCAAGTCTAAGTGCATCGGTATTGTCAACATTGTCCATATTGAGCAATGTCTCATATGACAAGTCCGCACTAGCAGTGCTGACAAAGTCTGTCGCCAAGTTCACATTGATAGTAGCATAGTCGCCACTGCGGATATTTCTGCTAGCATAGTTAGATGTCACACTTGTAGCACGTTTGCATACTGCTATTGAGAAATCCACATTCATTGTGGACAAGTCGATTCTTTCACCCACAGCAAAGTCTGTAGAGATTTCGCTTAGGTCAAGGTATGGCACGACTGCCACATTAGATATAGCTTTGCCGTCATAGAACTGCTCGCCACTTACAGTTTCTATGCGCATATTTTCATTTGCCTTGAAACTGCCTGTAGCGTCTTGACCATTAATTGTGACGTTTTCAGTAGGCAGATAATATGTCTCATTCTCGTCAAAATTATAGTCTTTGGCTGAGATAAACTCACCATTTTCGTCTTTGAAATAATAACTTTCTCTATCTGCTACTTGTGGATTGGCTACCACTTTGTATGCAGAGTTAGTTGTATTGAAGTCTAGATAAACATTAGTAGATACATTATAATCACCCGACACATCGCCAAACTTGACTACTGGTACAAATGTCGTAGCAGAGTCGGTGGCTAGAGTGAGAGTCTTGCCGTTGTTGAGCAAGTTTTGTCTAGAAGAAGTATCTGTTGAGTTGTATAGGCTCACTTCTGTCACACCATTGGTTACATAGAATGTAAGCAGTGTGTAGAGTGATGAGTTGTACAATGCATACACCTTCAATTCTACCTTGCCAATGCCATTGAGCACTAGGCAAGTCTTGCCACCAAGTGTGGTTAGTCTAGCACTTGAGCCAGATTCTAATCCAAATGCAACATAGTCTTCTGCACCTGTTGGAGATACAGTCACACTTATTATATCTTCTAGTCGTATATAGTTAGCGAACTCACTGATTTGGTTACCTGTACGATAGAAAAGTATCGCTGTAGTATCATCATATTTGTAGCCTGCGACCAAAGTCTTGTCTACACTATTTTTGTTGGCTTCTACTTTGCGAATGATGTCATCACTATCTGCTAAGAGTTCTACACTCATTCCTGTTGGTATAAGTGTGCTAAAGACTTTTTTGTTGCACAATTGTACTGGGTGACCATCGTTGTACTTGTCACCAATGTACCACACATAACTCAAGCCTTCGCTAGTAGAGATGTTTGTGCTGATACTATTGCTCAAGGCTGTAAAGTCATACTTGCCATCTACCAATGCCAACTCTTGCTCATTGCCAATAGTATTGTACATTACCGCCACATGGGTCAAGTTGGTTGGGTCAGTTAGAGCGATTATATCATTAGATTGCTCTACAAATGCCATACCGATTGCATAACTGCTGATGATATTGGCACTGCCATATGCCACCAAGGCATTGTCGTATTGAGCATTGAATATATTTCCCTTATAGTAAGCATTGCTTATCTTTGTAGACGTTGCATTACCTACAAGTCCACCAGTGTAAGCATAGTCACTAGCACTAGTGAATAGGTTTGCCTTGGCATAACTTGTATTGATAGTAGTATTGTTTGCACTACCTATCAAGCCACCTGCAAAGGTTGTGATGTCGTCGCCTGCCACAGCCACAATGTCAGGCATGATATTGTATTGCTTGCCTGCATCTGCCGGCAAATAGTCTTTGTAGAAGCTTTCTACATAGCCATAGTCAAGAGTTTCGCCTTCACTTTGACCTATCAAGCCTCCAATATTGCCATATGCTTGGATAGATGTGCGGTTGACTAGATTGTCTACACTGGTCATATATTGTGCACCGATAAGGTTGTACTTACCGCCCACACCATAACCAACTACTCCACCAACTACACCGACACCATAAACCATACTATAGTCTAGAGCATCTACCGATTCGTTGGTTGTAGTGAGAGTGTCGTCAGAGCCTTTGATAGTAGTAAATACCGTCAAAGAACTATTTATCTCGCCAGCATTGTTGACACCAGCGATACCACCGGCAAAACCAACATAGTCATTATTGACTTTACCAATAGTGCGACTAGCATCAATGTCACCACTATATGCCACATTGGTAATCTTGCCTTGGTTATCACCCACAATACCACCTATGCTTGTGTTGTGAGTGTGTGCATTGACTACTATATCAATGCTGGACGTAATATTGTCGTCCATTACATTTAGATTTGCCGTTAGTGGCGCACTTACTAATGCATAATACTCGGCATTGTTGTCATAATCACCAGTCGCCAAAGCATAACCACTAGCGGACTTGGTATAGTACAAGCCCTTGTTGTATTCTGCTTCGGTATGATTGATTACCAATTTGTATTGTTGATATTGGCAGACATAGTTGCCACTGATTAGTCCTGAGTTTTTACCAACCACACCACCAATATAGGTGTATGTGTTGCTACCTAGTATACCTGCGCCCTTGCTGATATTTACGAGCAGGTTGCCTTGGGACATAGTGTTTGTAGTCACGATTGAGCCCAAGTTTTCGCCCACAATACCGCCAATGTGTAGATTGTATCTATTACTATTGGCATCTAGACGGAAGTTGACAGCATTGACATTGAGTTCGTCAGTGAGATATTGTACATAACAATTCTCTACTATACCCTTATTCTGTCCAACTACACCGCCTAGGTAATAGTTGTTTGTACCTGAAGCATTTAGGCTGATAGGCTCTGCGCCTGCATAGACGTTGTATCTAGCATTCTCAATGAAAATATTGCTTAACTCACCTTCATTGATAGCGAAGAGTCCGGCATATCTGTCGTCAGCAGTCAATGAGAACACTGCATTTCTTAGGTAATATTGAATAGTTAGCACACTGCCATCGCTTCGCGCGATAGTATACGCACCGGTCAATTTACCAGTAAATGCTCTATTTTTGCCGATAGGAAGGCTAGCATAAGAGCCCTTATTGTTTAGGTTGATGTCAGCTGATAGTTGATAACTATAGCCCATAGACTCTGCATCTTTGCCTATAGCTAATAGTTGTGACAATGTGCCAATCTGGAATGGTACTTTGTGTCCGTCACTCACTTGAATAGTGATTTCGATAGCTTTGGTGATATCGTACTCTTCCGCTGTATAATAACTATCATGCGGGAAGATGTGCATTACCACTTCGCCACCGCTGACTGGCACAATGTAGAAATTGTTGCCGTCTTGGTGTACTCTCACAGAGCCATCAGTACCTTTGCGAAGAGTTCCTTCGTCATCAACATAGCCTATAATCTTGTACTCTAGGTCAGCAATAGTTGCAGTTTCTACATTTGATATAGATGTGAGCACTTGCTTAAAGTTGTTGTCCGCATTGGCAATATACTCTGCCAACGTTTTGCCACTATTTACGTCATAATAACCATTTCTAATGTCGAGTTTAACTACATAAGCACCAGACTTCTTTGATACATTAGAAACGACTACTTTGTCCACCTTGACCATTTGTTCAATGGAAATATTACAACGTGGACTGCTCACTACCACACCAAACTCTTTGAGTTCTACTGTGACTACTGTGCTAGTAGCAGAGATTTCTTTGTCAGTGAGTCGTAGGTTGATATTGTAATTTTCTGTAGCGGTGAGTTCTGCCACACTATAATAGTTGCCTTCAAATAGTGATGGATTGATAGTTCTCTCGATAGTAAACACGTCAATCACAGTGTTTGTTGACAATAGTGTAATGCTTTCAGTCGCTGTTTGCTTGTTGAATATGGTGTTGAGTTCCAACTCTGCCATATCTCTTTCGTAGTAGCCTGTATTTTGATACAAGGTTTCGCCATATGTAGATAGTGCAAACTGGCTAACTGGTATATATACATATACATAAAATGATATATTATACGAAGTATATTCGCCATTGGTTGTATAGCAGTACACCGCCAAACTTATCTTGTTTGTACCAGTCTGCAAGGCATTGATAAATATTTGATTGCCCACCACATAGAGTGACACAACCTTGTCATTACTCAATTCAATTTCGCTAGAAGCAGTCAATATTTCTTCGTTTGCAATGCTAATATCCGAACTAGCATGGCTACCCACAACGTGTAGATTTACAGGGCTTCCTAGCGGAATAACAACATCATTGTATTGACTTATGCTAAATGTTCCAGTAGTTGTTGTTTGAGTAGTAAAGTATTTAATATTGCCACTAGCAGACTTCTCTGTTAGTGTGAGAGCATTGGTAGAAGCTACCGTTTCTATGCCGATTGACTTGGTAATACCATTACCGGTAGTGATGACAATGTCTGCAGTGCCCTTACCGAAGCCCTTTATCACCAAAGAGTAGCACATTTTGAGTTCGTCTTCCCCAGCGATATCTGCATTGAGAGCGACGAGTTGATTGCCTGTTATCTCGGTGTATGTATTGCCACCTATTACAAACTTGACCACACTCACGTCACTTGATGTGATAGAGATATTCTTGTTGACATCTGCCAAGCCTGTAGGTGTAAAGTCTAGCAATACCACCTTGGAAGGTGCACCACCAACAATGTCGTTGGCGATAAGTTTGATATTGCCATTGATAGCAGAGTAATCATTGCTACCCACACTCTCAACATAGGCATTGATGCCAGTAATGCCATATTTTACATTGAGTGTAATAGGTGCGATAATCTTGTCTGCATCATTTCTTACCACATCTGCGCCATTAAATCTATCAATAGTCTTGTACAACCAAGCATTCATCTTGATACCACTTTCCATATAGTTGGCAAAGTTGGCACTATGATTTGGATTGAGCGAGATATAAATCGTCCTACCGATAGGCAGAGCATATCTTCCGTCTACAGCTGTGAGTTGTTTCACCACTCCGTATTGGTCTACATAGCTCACTTGCAATAGACTAGTTAAAGTGCTGTCTTGCTTGTCTACAAACTCCAAGAATACTTGTTGATATTGACTAGTCACATTGTATGACGTTGCGAAGTCGAGAGCCAAACCATTAGTTCCTTCGCCATACTCTGTGTACACGTCAAAGTTGAAGTTGGACACTTCTTTATATGAGATATCATTGACAAGTAGGTCGGTTGGTAGGTCAATAACTCTCACAAGCACGTCTTTGACTACCGGCTCTAGATTTTTGAACTTGGCAAATGCCACCTTAAAGCTGATAGTCGCTTCTTCTGCCAATAGGTCACTTGTTATCAAAAATCTTGCACGAGTGTCATCATAGTCAATACGTGACACATTCGCCACCTGACCATTGCTGGTGTATGCGGTAATAGCCAATCCGTCTTGATAGTCTATCGGATAATGGCTTGCCACACTGACTGCCAATGTCGTACTCTTGTACAAAGCTTGGCTAGCACCTTTGACAAGTGTCACTACTGGGGTTGCCACTCCGCCAATATTCTCGATAGATAGGCTGGCGTCGTTTTGGTCGAAACGAACTTCCACGTCACTTACGCTCAAGCCTTCTACTATATTAACGACAAAATCTGTAGATATACTTGAGTCCGCCTTGGCTGTGGCAGTCACTACTATTTCTCTGCCACTTGCCAAATTGTAGTCATTATCTACAGTCAATACTGCTGTATCGCTATTGAGTCTTATTTTGTCACTGACATTGTTTTTGAGTGAGTAAGACACTTCGGTTTGGTTTGTGCCAAATGGAGTGTACACCAATTCATCACCAGTCAGTTTGATACTATTACCTACCATTACAGCGGTGTGGTATGCAGGGTTTGGTTCTATCGCAGTCAACTTCTTGACAATCTTGATAGGTATCTCTACTTCTTTGACAACATTGCTTTCCGCTATTCGTGCATACAACAATCCGCTACCAGCATGGTCACCTTTAATTGTGACACTTGCTTCATTGTTGACAACAGGAACAGTCTTTGCAGAAGAAATATCAAAAGCACTTGTCGTTGACTTACGTGTGAAAGTTATATTTGCAGTTTCATCATCTAATCCATGAACCTTGACGGTCAACGAAAAAGTATTCTCGTCACTGCTGTCGAGAATGTAATTGTAATTTTCGTCTAGGTTAAGTTTGTTGCCCTGAGTGTCATAAACCTCTAGGAAAACCTTCTCATAAGGTTGTGCGCATGATGTAAAAATCACTGCACTAAATGCAACGATTAAGATTGATATAAAGGACAAAACTTTCTTCATATTTTCCTCTCTTGTATTTTCTGCAATATTGTTCAATTCTATGTCTATATTATAAAAAAATTTACCCCATTTAGTCAATTAAAAATT
>JBKSMV010000012.1:0-2356 GCA_046881985.1 Clostridia bacterium | reverse complement strand
TTTACTAATTATCAAATATATTATTATGTTTGACAATTTGACGGCAAATATGTAAGATTGAATTGAAAATTATGATTTTTTTCGAGGTTAATGTATGAAGAAGTTTTTCAAGAAGATATTTTTTGGGCTGTTGTACCTAGTGGGAGTGTACGTATTGGCATTTGTAGCATCGTCATTCATTGACACTGGCACATTTACATTATCGCCTAAATATGTCATGGATAGTTATACTGTTATGATATTCGTTGTAGGTTCGCTGTCACTCTTCGTAGTTATGCTGATGAAGGCTGACGGCAAGAAAAAAGACAAGCCTGCTACTGGTGGCTCCTGGACAGGTAAAGACACCAAAGGTAAGTCTGCCGACCAATTCTATGACAAACAATGGATGAGTGACAAAGAGCTCGACACCAAGCACAACTATTGCACTATCGAGACACTCAAAGACATGAACAAAGACGGCATTCTCATACGTGCGGAAAAGAAGAAAAACACCATACACATCAACTTCGTTGACCCGATACACACACTAGTCATCGGTACTACAGGTTCAGGTAAGTCTACTCAATACCTTGAGAACTTTGTACAAATCATGACCCGTACTAAAGCAAAACCAAGTTTTATCATCTCCGACCCAAAGGGCGACATCATTGACCACAACTACGAAAATCTCAAAGACCAAGGCTATGACATCAAAGTACTAGACCTTGCAGAACCATTTGGCTCTATGAAATGGAACCCTATGGAAAACGCATTCAACAAATACCAACAAGCCCAACACATTGAACAACTACTCTTCGTTCACCCAGCAGGTGACAAAGTGGATACCAACAAAATGGTCAAGACACAAGAGTTTGACGAAAACGAGACCAGCTGGTATGAGTTTAACAAGCATGCATACATCAATCAAGAACTACTCTTCGCCGACATGGAAGTCAAGAAAAAGGAACTCATCGACGAAGCGCAAAATGACCTTAGTGACTTTGTCAGCACCATTGCCACCGTTGAAGACAAATCTCAACCAGGTTGGGAAAGAGGTGCTAGATCATACATTCTAGGCATTGCACTTGCCATGCTAGAAGATAGTGACGACGAACGACTAGGCCTTACCAAAGAAAAGTTTAATCCATACAACCTATACAAAATCTGCAACTACATTGACACTAGCGGACGTGACCCACGCGCCAGCCTAAAGAAATATATTGACGGACGTGGCAAGTTTAGTAAAGTGCCAGCGCTCTGCTCACCAGTGCTTACTGCAGCAGAAGGCACAATGAAGTCATATATGTCCATTGTCAGCGAAAAGATGGCTCCGTTTAGCGATATGGGTGTGTGCTTACTCACCAGTAAGACGGAAATCAACTTCCGAGAAATCCCACGCAAACCAAGTGCATTCTTTATCAAAATACCAGACTACATTCACACCCGTGACCCTATTGCAACAATCTGCTTCTCACAGATATACAAGCAACTCGTAGAAGAAGCCATTAGCCACCAAAAGCCAGGCTCAATCGCCACCCTTCCACGACACGTCTACTTCCTACTAGACGAGTTTGCCAACTTGCCTAAGTTCCCAGACTTCGGTCCAACCATTTCTGTGGCTCGAAGCCGTGGCATATTCTATGTCATGATTATCCAATCATACTCACAACTAGAGAGTAGATATTCTAAAGAAGACGCTCAAACTATTTACAACAATACCCCTATCACCGTTTATATGGGCTCTGACGACCACCAAACTAACGAAACTTTCAGTAAAAAGCTTGGAAATAAGACAATTGAGCTTACAGACAAGTCCAGCTCAAGTGGTGGCGGAAGCGACAAAAAACAGACCACTGAGAGTAAAAAAGCAGTATCTGTTCCGCTTATCGATGCACAAGAGTTGCCTACAGTCAACAACTCTACCAGCACAGACCCTGCAAAACAAAAAGTTATCATCTCATACTATCGTTTCAAAGACCCAGTTAAAGCGACATTCACACCTTACTGGCAATGTAAAGAAATCTATAACCTTCGTGCACCTAGAATACCTTACAGCCCAAATACAGCACTTGACGAAGAAAAGGTTTACTACGACATTACCGAACGTAATCGTATCGTACTCGGTAGCAATGCGACCAATGATGATGACGATTTTGACTTCTTTAGTTAAATATAAAAGCAGTGCATTTTGCATTGCTTTTTTATTCTTATATTTTTATTATAAAAATAATTAATAATATAAAAAAAATAAAAATAATAATACTATTTAATATTTAATCAAAAAAAATATGATTTTTTGCAGTAAAAACATATAAAAAATGAAAAATAAATATAAATGCAAATAAATTATCAATAAAATTAAATAAATAAAAAAGGG
>JBKSMV010000011.1:0-23464 GCA_046881985.1 Clostridia bacterium | reverse complement strand
TAAAAGAAAATATGAGTTATTTGAGCCATTTAATTTCATTTAATATTGAGAATGTATTCTAAATTAATAAATATAAAAAAAACCAAAAATAAATATATTTTAATTCAAATTTCAATAAAAAAATAATAAATAATACCTTTTTTAATATTTATTTTTATTATTAATTAAATATTAAAAATCCATATAAGCAAATATATATATAAAATATAAAGTTTTCACTTTTTTTATGAAAAATAACGATTTTATACGTAAAAAAGAAGCAATTTTGCTTCTTTTTTACATTTTTTATTTATTTTCTATAATTTACTCGTAAAAATGTAAATATCGAAAAATGGTTATTTTTTATTCAATATTTTATTTAGATATAGTCCTGTATAACTGCCGTCCACTTTGGCTACTTGTTCTGGTGTGCCAAATGCTACGACACGACCACCTTCGTCACCACCTTCTGGACCAAGGTCGACAATATAGTCTGCTACTTTGATAACGTCAAGATTGTGCTCGATAACTATGACGGTATTGCCTGCATCTACAAATCTCTGCAATACAGATATAAGTTTCTGCACGTCATACATATGCAAGCCTGTTGTTGGCTCGTCGAGAATATATACGGTAGAACCCGTGCCACGACGACAAAGTTCGGTAGCGAGTTTCAATCTTTGTGCTTCACCGCCACTAATGGTAGTCGCAGGTTGACCAAGTTTCATATAACCCAAACCAACGTCATACATGGTTTGCAACTTTGACTTTATAGTAGGAATATTCTCAAAGAATGACAATGCTTCTTCGACAGTCATCTCTAGCACTTCGTAGATATTTTTGCCTTTGTAGTGTACAGACAAAACTTCTCTATTGTATCTTTTGCCGTCACACACTTCGCAAGGCACGTACACGTCTGGTAAGAAAAACATTTTTACCTTCTTGACACCATCACCATCACAAGCGCCACAACGACCGCCTTCCACATTGAAACTAAATCTGCCCATATCAAAGCCACGTTCTTTGGCTTCTGGAGTAGAAGCGAAGAGTTCTCTTATCTTGGTAAATACTCCAGTATAAGTCGCAGGGTTGCTTCGTGGTGTACGGCCAATAGGAGTTTGGTCAATGGCGATAACCTTGTCTAGTCCTTCTAGCCCTTTGACTTCCTTGCACTCGCCCACAGCATAACTGGTGCGGTGGAAAGCATTGTTGAGTGTTGGGTATAGAATGTCATTCACAAGTGTACTCTTACCACTACCGCTGACACCTGTCACACAGGTCATAACACCCTTTGGTATCTTGACAGAGATGCCTTTGAGATTGTGCATTTTTGCGCCAACCACTTCGATAAAGCCTTGATTAATCTTCTTTCTCACGGCAGGCACTTCTATCTTACGTTCTCCACTAAGGTATTGACCTGTAATGCTACGCTTGGATTTCATAATGTCTTGTAGAGAGCCTTTTGCCACGATTTCGCCACCATGCACTCCTGCCAATGGGCCAATGTCTACAAGATAGTCTGCTTCTCGCATGGTGTCTTCGTCATGCTCAACTACAATTAGACTATTGCCCATATCTCTTAGACCTTTTAGGCTGTTGAGAAGTTTTTCATTGTCACGTTGGTGCAGACCTATGCTTGGCTCGTCCAAAATATACACTACACCAGTAAGCCCGCTACCAATCTGTGTAGCAAGGCGAATACGTTGTGATTCTCCGCCAGAAAGCGTCCCCGCATTACGTGACAAACTCAAATACTTTAATCCCACATCGATAAGGAACTTGAGTCTAGCATTGATTTCGTTCAAAATGCTCTCTGCTATCCTAGTATCTGTAGCATTGAGTGGCAATTCTTCAAAGAATGTCTTCAAGTTTGCAATGCTCATCTCGGTAAGGTCTACGATATTTTTGTCAGCAATCTTTATGGATAGTGCCAAAGGATTTAGACGTTTGCCATGGCACTCTGGACATTCACTCTGTGTCATGAGAGAATAAATCTCTTCCTTGATATATTCGCTCTTGGTGTCACGATATTTACGCAACATATTTGGAATAAGACCTTCAAATGGCACGTCGTCACGATTGACAAATTGTGTCATAGGCACATCTTTGTCTTTGGCTTCTGGCTCGCCATAAATAATGATGCGACGTATGTCTTCTGGGAGTTGAATATATGGAGTATTGATATCAAAGTTGTACTTTTGGGCAAGTTTTCTAAAAGCTTTCATGCCATAAGCATCACCATACATTCCCCAACCGCTCGCATATACAGCACCTTCGGCAATGGAAAGATTGGCATTCATCACAACTGCATCTTCGCCAATCTTCATTACATAACCAAGTCCGCTACATTTAGGGCAAGCACCTTGCTGATTGTTAAAACTAAAGAATGCAGGCTCAATGTCTGGCATACTGATATTACAATCACTACACGCATACTTGGTGCTAAATAGTTTGTCTTCGCCGTCCACATTGGCAATCACAATACCGCTAGCAAGTTCTACCGCCTTTTCAATTGACTCTGTTAGACGTTTTTCTATGCCTGACTTAATGACAATGCGGTCAACCACTATATTGATATCATGACGCTTGGTCTTGGATAGAGAGATTTCTTCGTCCAAAGTGCGCATCTCGCCGTCAATCCTTACACGTACAAAGCCGTCCTTTCGGTATTCTTCCAAAACCTTTTCATGACTGCCCTTTTGTGCACGGATTACCGGTGCCATTACCATAACCTTGGCATTGTCGCCAAAAGCCATCACTTTGTCTACAATTTGGTCGATTGACTGCATACTGATAAGCTTGCCACATTTTGGACAATACGGCTTGCCAATACGTGCATACAATAGACGTAGATAATCATATATCTCAGTGATTGTGCCTACCGTACTACGTGGGTTGTTGTTTGTGGATTTTTGGTCAATGCTGATGGCTGGTGACAAGCCTTCAATGCTCTCGACATTAGGCTTCTGCACCTGTCCTAAAAACATTCTCGCATAGGCAGAAAGACTCTCTACATATCTACGTTGACCTTCTGCAAAGATTGTGTCAAATGCCAAAGTCGACTTGCCACAACCACTCACACCTGTAAAAACAACCAACTTGTTTCTTGGTATAGTAAGGTCTACATTTTTAAGATTGTTTTCTTTCGCACCTTTTATAACTATATTTTCTAACATAATTACCTACTTCTTTTTTAGTTTTGCTTTGAGTTTGCTTATCTGCTCTCGTAGTTCTATCGCTCGTTCAAAGTCTAGTTGAGCAGAAGCCTGCTTCATAAGACCTTTCAATTTCTCTATGTTATCTATAATTTCAGCCTTGGTTTCTGCCACGTCATCACTATCTTTGGTGATACGTAGACTATCATTAATCTGCTTGACAATAGTCTTAGGGCTAACATTATGCTCTTGGTTGTATTTCATTTGCAATTCACGACGGCGGTTGGTTTCGTCAATGGCTCGTTGCATACTGCCGGTGATATTGTCAGCATACATTATCACTCTACCTTTGTCATTACGTGCGGCACGACCAATAGTCTGTATGAGTGATGTGTCGCTTCTGAGGAAACCTTCCTTGTCCGCATCAAGTATAGCCACCAACTGCACTTCTGGCAGGTCTAGACCTTCTCTTAGTAGGTTGATGCCTATCAGCACGTCAAAGTCGTCATTTCTCAAAGCATTCAATATCTTCACTCTCTCCAAAGTGTCAATGTCGCTATGCAAATATTTGACTCTCAATCCATTCTCGGCAAAATACGAACTTAGGTTCTCAGCCATTTTTTTAGTGAGTGTGACTACCAATATTTTGCCATTCTGCTGTAATGTTGTTTGTATTTCACTATATAGGTCGTCAACTTGACCTTCTGACTTACGTACTTCGATAATCGGGTCAAGCAAGAATGTCGGTCTTATCACTTGCTCAACAACCTGTCCAGACAGACCAATCTCATACTCGTTAGGTGTAGCAGAGCAGTATATGACTTGTTTGATTCTGTCATTAAACTCGTCAAAATTGAGCGGTCTATTGTCATAAGCACTTGGCAGTCTAAATCCATAATCCACCAATGCGCTCTTTCTAGCTCTGTCGCCGTTGTACATACCACGTACTTGTGGGAGTGTTATGTGACTCTCATCTACAAACATGATAAAGTCGTCTGGAAAATAGTCCAACAAAGTGAATGGTGGTTCGCCCGGGCTACGTCCGTCAAAATAACGGCTATAATTCTCAATGCCACTACAATAGCCCATTTCACGTAGCATTTCTAGGTCATAGTTGACACGTTCACGAATACGTTGTGCTTCAATGAGTTTGCCTTGACTCTCAAATATTTTAACCTGGTCTTCCATGTCGTCACGTATGCGTTCAAGTGCCTGCTTCATTTTCTCACTACCTACAGCATAGTGGCTGGCTGGGAAAATGCTGGCATATGACAAATCATTGATTCTATGCCCAGTCACAGGGTCAAACTCGCTAATACGTTCAATAGTATCGCCAAAAAACTCCACTCTTATCGCCTTTTCGCTAGCATCAGCAGGGAAGATGTCCAAAATGTCACCTTTGGCTCTAAAAGTGCTACGCTTGAAGTCTACGTCATTGCGTTGGTATTGAATGTCGATAAGTTTACGGATAAGTGCATCTCTGTCGATTTCTTCGCCTTCTCTAAGTGGAATATGAAGATTGTAATACTCTTCTGGTGCGCCCAATCCATATATGCATGACACACTCGCCACAACTATTGTGTCCCTACGTGTCAGCAGACTACTTGTAGCACTATGGCGAAGTTTGTCTATCTCATCATTGATAGACATATCTTTTTCGATATAGGTGTCAGTAGACACGATATATGCTTCTGGTTGATAATAGTCATAATAACTGACAAAAAACTCCACCCTATTATGTGGAAAAAACTCTCTAAACTCATTACATAGTTGAGCAGCGAGAGTTTTGTTGTGCGCCAAAATAAGAGTAGGTCTATTCGCTTTGGCAATGATATTCGCCATAGTAAAAGTCTTACCACTACCAGTCACACCTTTTAGCACTTGACTAGCAAGTCCGTCTTGTACACCTTGTACGAGAGCATTGATGGCTTCTGGCTGGTCACCAGTAGGAGCAAAAGGCGAAACTAACTCAAACTTGTCCATAGCCACCCCCTAAAATATAAGCCCCAATAAGAATGTGATGATAAAGCTTAGGATAGCCAACATTATAGTCCTAGTTATCAGGAAATACCATGTTCGCTTGTTGTTGGTGAGTTCTCTATAAAAGGCTTCCCCTTTTGTCTTGAGTCCTACAATAAAGACTTGCTCACCTTTTTTGTCTGTACGAGTAAGGTCGATATAGTTGTCATACTCAAGATTTCTCATAATTCCGTCCAAATCTTCAGTTGTCATAATGAACTTGTCACTCGCAAAAGAAATCACTTCACGTGGAGTGATTAATGAGTTTTTTTTGCCCATACACTTTTGGTATAGGTATTTCATTACATACTTTTCCCTACTATTTAACATACGTCCTTACACCAATATTAAAAGGCCAATCACTACTGCTAGGAACGCTCCCAAAAAGCCTGAAGCAAAACTAACAATGGCTGGCAATATTAAGTTTGTTTTGTTTTTGGCAATCACCACATCACCTTGCTTGTCCACTACAACTTTAGCGACATGAGTTTGTGGTTTCTTTAGACACAAATAGCACACATTGTTGTCATCACGATATTTAATGTCAATATATCCGCCGTCCATAAGTTCGTCCAGCAGTTGCACGATATTTGTCATTCCTTCCCATTGCTGTCTAATATCGTCAAAAGTCACAACCCTATAATTGTCAGTAGGATTGTAATCATACAAAATATTGAATAGGTTTTGTGCCAATTTGTCCAATTTTTCTTCTCCAATCAATTTATTATAACACAAAAAACACATTTTGCAACATTATTGCTTACTAATTTGAGTTATTAATTGCTTGGCATAGCGGAATGCACTATCAAATGTGGCAGTTTTGGTTAGGTCTATGCCCAAAGTCTTGAGTGCATCAAGTGGCAATTCTGCTTCGCCAAGACGTAGAAAATCTAGATATTTTTCGGCAAAACCACTCTCACTAAATATCTTATCCACAATGTATAGAGCACATATCATGCCTGTCGCATATTGATAGACATAATACGACCTATAGAAATGCGGTATTCTACTCCAAATATATTGTGCGCATTCTGGAATGATTAATTCCTTGCCATAATACTCACGATTAAGGCTAGCATATTTGTCGTTGTACTCTTGGTAAGTCAAAGGTTCGCCATCTTGCAGTCTTTCGTGTGCATAATGCTCAAACTCACTATACAAAGTCTGTGTAAATATTGTAGAGTTAAACATTCTCAACATCTTCATAATATACAGATTTCTCTCTTGTTGACTGCTAGCATTCTCAATCATATACCTGAGTAAAAGTATTTCATTGGTCGTACTTGCAATCTCTGCCAAAAATATGCTGATGCCGGCTTTGGCTCTAGGTTGTGCTCTATTGTACAATTCACTATGAATAGCGTGCCCCATCTCGTGAATAAGTGTTTCTACACTACCAAACTTGCCGTCATTATTCATAAATATTACTGACTTATAGCCATATATTGCACTAGAATATGCTCCTGACTCTTTGTCTTTGTTGGGCATATAGTCAATGCTTTTGTCCTGGAACTTGGACTTGACTAGGTCAAGATATTCCTTACCTAATGGAGCGAGAGATTGAAGTATGATGTCTTGCATCTCTTCTATTGTATACTCTCTCTCAAGTTCGCCAATAGGTGCTCTCATGTCCCAAAATGCAAGGTCTTGAATACCAGTCATTGTCTTGGTTAGGTCGATTAGTCCTTGCAAGATGCCCTTATGCTTATGCACTTGTGCTATAAGATTGTTGTACACTTTTGGTGATATTGAGTATTCATTGAGTGCTTGCTCTAGTGGTGAGCGAAACTTAGCCAACTTGCTAGAGAATATGTCGCCTTGCACGTGTGCGGTGTATGCTAATGCTAGGGTCTTGTTAAACTTGCCATAGCCATTAAGTAGGCTTTTCATGGCATTCTCTCTCAAAGTTCTGTCCTTGCTCTCGAGTAGTTTGCCATACTCCGCTTCATTGACAGAGTGAAGTTTGCCTTGGCTATCAAGTGCATCATCAAAATGCAATTCACTATCGCAGAGCATATCTCTTATCTCACCTTCACAGCCTACAAACATAGACATATCATTGAGAAAGTCTTGATTGCGTTTGGATACGATATGCTTCTTATTTTTCAACAAGTCCTTGAAAAACATATCATGGTCAGCAAAGTCTGGGTCAGCGATGAGTTCTTGAATAAAGCTTGTTGGCAACTTGTTGAGTTCTGGCACAAAATATGTCGTGTATTTGGCACTCTCTTGAAACATGAGTTCCATTTCACGATATTTTTTCTGCATAGTCACGTCAGCAATATTGGTACTCATTTCACGCACCACATAAAATATGGCTGGCTCTATGATGGCTTCACACTTTTCGTCCAACTCAAAAAACTCTTTGATAGACCCTTTGTCATGCAACTTACCTGCAAAACTAGCAAGTTTTGGTGCAAGACTTTTGTATTCTGCCATTCTTTCGTCTATTTGAGCCAATGAGCATATATCTGTCAAATCCCACTTATATTTGTTGTCTATTTCATTACGAGTTTTCATTTTCACACCTTTATTAATTGTAGAATACTATATTTTGCATTTTAACGCAAACTTTTGAGGTATACATGAATATAGATTACACACTTTTTACCTATCTTTGCATAGCCATAACCATTACAACCATATGCACCATAGTCGGTGCTGGTGCGGTTTTCTTTCTACGCAAACCAAAGTTGAAACTTAGTTGCATCTGCATTGGTTTTACTGCTGGAGTTATGCTGGCAGGTAGTTTTTTCTCGCTCATACTGCCCGCTATAGAATTATGCCCAGACAATACTCGCTCCAAACTATTGTCTATCATTATAGGCTTGACGGCTGGGTTTATTTTTATGATATTGTGCGACAATCCATTCAAACGTCACAATACCTTCTCGCCAAAGATGATGTTTTTGGCCATAACTCTGCACAATATACCCGAGAGTATGTGCATGGGGCTGGCTTTTGCTGGTAATAGCGCTATAAGTTTGGCTGGTGCTATTGCTTTGGCAATAGGCATTGGCATTCAAAATATACCTGAAGGTGCGAGTGTCAGCCTTCCTATGCTGGCACATACAAAAAAGAAAGGTGTATCTTTCATTTTTGGTGTGATAAGTGCCCTTGTTGAGCCTATTGGTGCGATATTGGCATTCTTTTTCGCCAGCACGATAACTGCTGTATTGCCTGCTCTTTTGTGCTTTGCTGGTAGCTGTATGATTTATGTTGTGTTGAGCGATATGACTCCGCATTCTGTGGCAATAAATAAACCTATCGCCACTATATCTATGTCGATAGGTTTTATATTGATGACCTTGCTTGATTGCCTATTATAGCCAAGTTGGTTCTTTTGGTTCGTAATACTTAAATCCACTAAAGGTCTCTGTCACTTTGCTTACACCAGTGATTCTGCCTAATATATCAAAATAATAATGGTCTTCAGCATAGATTTTCTTAAACTCGCCCTTACTATTGACTGTGAGTGTTATCTCGATCGATGTAAATATTGGCATTGCACTACCAAGTATTTCTCTACCATTCAGGTTGATAAACTTGGAATACGCTGCTGTGGCTGAGCCATTGGTGGTGAGATTAAACACAAACTCATAGTCGCCATTGGTCTTATGCTTGAATGACTTTTCACTAATTATAGTAGACTCATTGATTACATAGTTAAAGTCGCCCGGCTTTATTCCAAAATTCGCCTGGTATGACGACAGTGTATAAGCAGTTTTTGCATTGTTTTGATAGTAGTATATATACCCACTATTTGCATCTATAAATGTCTCACTCTTGGTGTCCCTAGTACCTGTAGAACGAGAATAACTATAGAAGTCGCCATTACCATATCTAGTACGATAGGTGGTCAATGATTGGTCAACACTGATAACTCCCACCGCTCTATAACCTAGAGTGCCTGTGATAGTGGACTTAAATCCTACTGCTGACAAAAACTTGGCATACCCTACTTGCCATGCTTTTGCACTATCTCCCGCCTTGTACAAAGCACTAGACATACTAGAATTGTCACCATTTTCGATAGTAGAGTTATCGACACTTATATCCGTATCATCATCTATATCCGCTTCAGTCTCTATTTGACTGCCTGCCCCAAATGCTTCAGGCACAAAAGTTACCGAGTTTACGATGACAAAACACATCAATATTACCAAGGCGAATGCAAAGCTATTCACCCATTTGATTTTATTCATTTAGTTTATACCCTTTGGAGTACTTAGACTAAAGTACTTCCCCCAATTACTATATTTTGTAGCCGTCATAGTAGAACAACTGGCACTAAAGCCCATAACTGTGACAGCATATTTCTCTTCAATCACTATGCGTGTAGGTTGGCAGTCTTTGTCAGTCGTAATAGTCAGCCTTACATATTCGAATGCTGGCTTGGTCGTGCTTCCCGACATGGTCTGCACATTACGAATGTAGTCACCTACCGCCTTGGACACGTCCAACTCGATGACAACTTTGTACCCAGTGGTCGTAGTCTTGAAGTTATTATACGACAAAATTGTTGACTCGTCAACCAAATAATACGACTTACCTGCCGTAATGCCAAATTGACTATGATAATCTTCTATCGTGGTCCTAGTCCACCCTTCGCCATAGGTTGGCTCAAAAGTAGCAGACACAGACTCTGCATCACGATAATATGCCATGCCGTCTTTGGTGAATATCTGTCTACCTACCGTCACACCTATTGATGCCGTCTTGACAGAAGCATTGAAAAGCAATACTTTGCCATTACTATCTCTCTGTGTGCTAGAACTAATATTTTGTGTAATATTGCCAACTACCTTGACATTGGTCTTGACACTGCCAGTAGTTGAAGCTTTATAACTCTTTGTACCATTTAATGTGTCAAAGACTTTCTTGACTAACGACTCTTGGGTGATTGCTTCAACACCATCATTTACACCTTCGTCTACGACTGGAGTGTCGACTTCGATATCGACATCTTCGTCAAAGATTTCGTCTTCCCACACACTACCTGCTTCCACATTGTCCACATTGGGAGCAAAAAGTGTGACTGCGATATTGATAACGAATACCGCAACTATTATCAAAGTTAAAATATTGAGTTTTTTGACCGAATATTTCATCGTTTTATTATAACCAACTTCTTGTTAGATGTCAATCTAAACGTGTGAAATAGCACGATTTATGGCTAAAATCTATACATTTTGTCACCAAAATCCTTATAACAACAAAAAAACCACTATTTTAGTGGTTTTTTATATTATTTTTTCTTAGACTTTGGAGCACGTTTGTCAGTCACGATAAAGTAAACTATTACGCCACCAAGCAATACTAGAGATGAGATGATAAGGATTGAACCCAATACATCGTCACTCATGCCTGCTTCTGTGCCTTCAGCATTAACTGTGAAGTACATTGGCTTCAAGTTGCTCTTTAGGTTAGCATCGTCAACGATAGAGATGCTCAAAGTGTACTTACCTACTTCGTCTAGTTCGAATGTAGTTATATCACCATTCTTAGTGCCAGTGATAACTTCACTGCTGCCTTCATGAGTGAGTACAATCTCAATATCGTCTCTATCTAGGTCGATAGTCACATTGTCATAGTTGACGTCTGTCACGTCCATTTTGCTGATATCTACTTTCAATGTGTCGCCAGTTCTTACAACTGCACCATCGTTTAGTACGATAGTAGGACGAGTCACGTCACCAGCTTGAATTGTAAATCTAGTCACGCCATCAGTCTCTGCTGTAGCATTACCATTCATATCTGTAGCATAGTAAACTACTGTATGAGCGCCATTTGTGGTTGGTGTGAATGTCCAGAAGCCTTTTCCGCCTACGATTTCGTATTCAGGAGTGATTTCGATTGTAGAAGCACTGCTTGTCACCTTTACACCGCTTGTCTTGATTTGACCAGCTTCGCTTACTGTAAAGTCTGGCAAATAGAACTTTTCGTTCAATTTAGCAGTTGTCTTGATAGCTGAGTTTACTTTGATTACTGGAGCAGCAGTATCAACTACTGTGATAGTCTTGATTACATTTTCAGCATTTTTACCATTGTAAGACGCTGAGTAAGTGATTGTATATACACCTGTTTCTAGTGGAGTAAATCTGCTACCATCTCTAGAAAATCTATTGTCACTAGTGATAGTGAATGATGTTGTAGCACCAGCCACCTTGCTTCCGTCAGCATATACAACTGCTTCTGGAATTGACATTGTTTCGCCAAGGTTCATAGTCACTTTAGCATCGCCAATGCCACTGATTGTAGGGATAACTACTGGTTTGCAAGTGACGGTTGTAGCCACAACCTTAGTGTTGCCACCAGCATCTTTTGCTGAGTAAACTACAGTGTATACACCCTTGATAGTTGTATCAAACTTAAATCCTTCAACATCTACTCGGATACCAGTCTTTGAACTGTAAGTTGCATCTAGAGTTGGCTTGTAGTCACCATCAACAACATTTACTCTTTCACCATTAGGGTCATAAACGCTAATAGCAGCAGCCAAGTTGTCACTATTTTCGTCAAAGAATGATACTGTAGGCAATGATACTGTAGCATTGCTTTCATAAGTTGTACCAGCGATTGTTGTGAATGCTGTAGTCACATCAGTCACAATTACTGGACCAACACTATCATTAGTATTGATAACTTTGATAGTCTTGTACTCTACACTTTCGTTGCCGTAGTCGTCTACAGCATAGATAGCGATAGTGATTTGACTATTTGTAGCAGCATCAAAGTCTGCTGGTAGGTTGAATGATACATTGTCTTTTACTACTTCCAATTCAGTTGCATTGGTGTCTGTAGTATTACGCAAGAACTTAATAGTATTTGTGTCTACATCTCTTGATGCTGTCACATCGGTAGCATCACCAGTAAACCACATTACGTGTGTCTCTACTCTAGTGTCTACTTGACTATCTTGGTCGTTGAGTTTGTAGTCAAGGATTGTAGGCATAGAGAATGAAATTGTATCAGTTGGATAGATTTCAGTGTTGTTTAGTGTGAAATCGCCAATTGTAGGAGCTGTCACATCACCAGCGAATGCGTCTTCAGTATAAAGAACGATTGTTGGCTCTGCATTGTTGAGTTGGAATGTTGAACTATTTGTCTTAGTAGCACCTGTGCCGTTGTCTGTAGCCTTGTAAATAACTGTATATTCAGCACCTGACTTTACCCAGTTTGCATTGTTCATTTCGGTAGTAGTAAACTTGAAATAAACTGGCTTTGAGTGGTCTACTTCGCCATTAACTTTCGCTTGGTAAGCGTCAATGTCAAAGGTGTGACCATTGTATTTGAATGTACGGCTTAGAGTCACGTCAGCGCCGTCTGTTTCGTCGTAAGCATAGATAGCTGGGAAGTAAATACCAACTGTGTCGTTGTCTGCAGTTGTGTATTCACTCTTGGCAGTATAAGAGCCAATGCCTTGTGCAGTCTTAAGGTTTACATAGTCTTCTACTACGTTTTCAAGTGTAGCAGTAGCTTTGTCATAAGCCTTAACCATCTTGACAACTGGAGCTTTGTGGTCAGTCACGTTGAGTGATTGAGTCACAGGGCCTAGTTCGTTGCCATAGAAGTCTTCAAAGTAGTATTGGAATTGATATTGACCAGCAGTTGTAGCGGTGTATTTATAACCATTAACTACTACCCAATCGTTAGAGCCAGGGGCTTTAACCTTGATAGTCACTTTAGCACTAGCAGTCTTGTCAGTCACGCTATTCTTAACTGTAGCTGTAGGCAAACTAAACTCTTCGTTCAAGTACACTTCAGATGCAGTTGGGAATACAAAGTCGAATGTTGGGCTAGCCAATTTAACATCTTCGCTAGCGTCAAAATCGTCTGTAGACTTAACTTCAGTAGTGAACTCTTGGTCGTCAATTACTAGACCATCTACCTTCAATGTGATGGTTGTAGTATAAGTTCCAGTAGTAGTTGGTGTGAAAGCATTGTTAGAAACAGTCACTTCTTCGTCACCACCATTTGTGGCCTTAGTCACACTAGTAGTCACAGAGATATTGCTATTTGCAGGAAGAGTCAAGTCAACTTCTTCGCCATGTTCGTCGTATACTGTCACACTTGGAAGATTGATAGCTGTGTCAGGATTGACAACGTCTGGTACGATTGTGTCACTAAGTTCCATTGTGTAGACCTTTTGAGTCACGGTCACAAGGTGTGATTCTGTCACAACAGAAGCACCATCAGTCACTGACAAATACTCAATGCGATAGTCACCAGGAACAAGGTTCGCCACCCTGATAGTCTTGGCAGAAGTATCAATAGTGAAGTACTTGTTGTCACTATTCTTGTACTCGTCAGCACTAGAGTTTGTGTACGCTGTGTTGAATGTGCGAGCCACACCATTTGGCATAGTCACACGGATTTTGACAGCATTGGCAGTCCAGCCGGCTGTGTATACATCGTAAGGAATAGCAAAACCGTTGGCCATATCAGTATTGCTAGGCAATGATGCAGTCATTACAATGTAATTATTAGATAAAGCGAAAGCTACAATAGGGTCACCGAATGATGCACCGAGAGTGAGCACGCTAACCAATAGCATAAGCATAAATCTTATAGTCTTTTTCATAATTGCTCCTAAAATTGATTTAATTACGAGTTATTGTAAAACATTTCCGCAATTTTGTCAACGAAATCAAGCATATTTCGCCCATATTGGCAAATATTTGAGTTTTACTCGAACTACAAAATCACAATTAGTTTATATTAGTTGTAGTGCAATATTAGTCGAAATATCACTTGTTTGCACGTTTTTTTGTCGCTAAAACAATCTTTACTGCCCTAGTGTCAAAAAGTTATTTATCGAATACTATGGTATTGTACAAAGGAAATCACAGAAATACAAAAGAAACACTTTTACATATTTACACACGAAATAAGAGATACATTATACACAAAAGGAGTACATACTATGTTCGGTTTCGGCGGAAACAACTGCGGAAATATGGGCGGCTGCAATACTGGTTGCGGTAATAACTGCTGCTGGATAATCCTATTATTGTTATTACTATGCAATTGTGGCTGTGGCTCTGACCCATGCTTCATCATCGTTATCTTGCTCATACTTTGCAATTGTGGCAAAACTGGCGACAACAACTGCGGTTGCGGTTGCTAATCAAAAAAGAGCCTAAACTAGGCTCTTTTTTATTAATCTTCGATATCTTCTTTGAATGTCAAGTCTACATCGTCAGCCAAACCATGGTCCAATTCTTTTTCCTTGGTTTCTTTAGGCAAGATGCCCTTGTATTCGTTAGCACCAGTACCTGCTGGGATTAGTTTACCCATCATTACGTTTTCTTTGAGTCCTACTAGGTGGTCCGTCTTACCCTTCATAGAAGCGTCAGTCAAGACTCTAGAAGTCTCTTGGAATGATGCTGCAGACAAGAAGCTTTCTGTAGCGAGAGATGCTTTGGTAATACCCATCAACTCACGTTTAGCGGTTGCAGGGATACCGCCTTCAGCCAATACTCTTTCGTTCTCTGCTTCGAGAGATTGAATACTTACAGAGTCGCCAGGCAAGAACTTGGTATTGCCAGGGTTCTCAACCTTAACCTTGCGTAGCATTTGACGGATAACTAGTTCAACGTGCTTGCCGTTGATACCTACTGATTGTCCACGATATACTGACAACACTTCGTTGGTCAAATATTCTTGAACAGCCTTCACACCTTGAGTACGCAATACGTCCTTAGGGTTGATAGGACCTTCAGTAAGTGGAGTGCCTGGTTGGATTGTGTCACCAGTCTTAACCTTGAGTGTCACACCAAATGGCAACAAGTATGATTGCTCACCACTTGAGCCCTTAACAGTCACTTCAAAACGCTTATCTACAGGCTTAACAGTGACTTTACCAGCGATTTCGCTGACAGTTGCTACACCCTTAGGATTACGCGCTTCGAGCAATTCTTCGACACGTGGCAAACCATTTGTAATATCTTTGGTTGTCGCAATACCACCAGTGTGCTTAGTTCTCATTGTCAACTGAGTACCAGGCTCACCGATTGATTGAGCAGCGATAATACCAACAGCTTCACCAATGCTTACTTCGCTCATTCTAGACATATCACGTCCATAGCACTTAGCGCACACACCAGATGCACACTTACAGGTCAATACACTACGTACTGTCACCTTTTCAATGCCTGCATTGATGATTTCTTTGCCCAATTCGTCACTAATGTAAGTGTTGGCTTCAGCCATAACTTTCTTTGTCTTTGGATTGATGACATCATCTGCCAAGAATCTGCCGACAATACGGCTTTCCAAACTTTCCATTACAGCACCATCACTTACTAGAGCAGTAAGTTCGATGCCACGGATAGGCTCATTTCTTGTTTCAAAGCAGTCTTCTTCAGTAATAACGATATCTTGAGCAATATCTGCAAGACGACGAGTCAAATAACCTGCGTCAGAAGTCTTCATGGCGATATCGACCAAAGTCTTACGACCACCACGGCCAGAGTTAAAGTACTCGATAGGCTTTAGACCCATACGGAAGTTAGATTTAACTGGAATATCAATCTTGACACCAGATGCGTTGGTCATGATACCACGCATACCAGTCAACTGCTTGATTTGGTCTTCGTTACCACGGGCTTTAGATGTAACAATCATCTTCAATGGGTTAAACTTGTCAAGGTTGTTCACCACGGCAGTCTTAACCTTACCAGTTGCATCAGACCATACTTGAATGTTTTTATCAAGTTTAGCATTGAGAGTCAAAAGACCACGATTGTACAAAGCTTCGTTCTTTGACACTTCTTTTTCCGCCTCAGCCAAGATTTCGTCACGTTTAGGTGAAGTCTTCAAGTCGTCAACAGAGATAGAAAGTGCTGAAATTGTTGAGTATTTATAACCCAAAGCTTTGATAGCATCTAGCATAGTACTTGTAGCACTTGTGCCGTGCTTTTTGTAGCAACTAATGATAATCTTCTTATAGTCGCCTTCGACAACTTCTTTGTCGATTTCTAGGTCAAGGAATGTGTCCTTGTTAGTTCTGTCTACAAATCCCAAGTCTTGAGGTATAACTTGGTTGAATATCATTCTACCAAGGCTAGTGTCGATAATCTTGGACACTTGCTTACCTTCAAACTCGCCAGTTCTACGAACTTTGATTTTGGATTGAAGTGTGATTACGTGATTGCGATAAGCCATCATAGCTTCATCGAAATCTCTAAATATCATACCTTCGCCCTTTTCACCTGGCTTGTCTACAGTTAGATAGTAGCAACCAAGCACCATGTCTTGAGAAGGAGAAGCGATAGGCTCGCCGTCAGATAGTTTCAACAAGTTGTTGCTTGCTAGCATCAAATTGCGAGCTTCTGTGCACGCTTCGATAGAAAGTGGCACGTGGATTGACATTTGGTCGCCGTCAAAGTCGGCGTTGAAGCCTTTACATACCAATGGGTGAAGCTTGATAGCCTTACCTTCGATAAGTACAGGTTCAAATGCTTGTACAGACAATCTGTGAAGTGTTGGTGCACGGTTTAGGAACACTGGGTGACCCTTTACCACTTCAGCCAATACGTCCCAGACGATAGGTCTTTGAGCGTCAATCATCTTTTGTGCTTTCTTGATGTTGAGAGTTTCATTCATCTCAATCAGTCTGCGAATGATAAATGGCTTGAAAAGTTCCAATGCCATAATCTTTGGCAAACCGCATTGATACATTTGTAGTTCAGGTCCAACGACAATAACTGTACGACCAGAATAGTCAACACGTTTACCCAATAAGTTTTGACGGAAACGACCGTGCTTACCTTTTAGGAATGCGTTGAGTGACTTTAGGTCACGTTGTTGAGAGCCTTGTACAGCCTTACCACGTTTACCATTGTCGAAAAGTGCGTCTACAGCTTCTTGAAGCATACGTTTTTCGTTACGAACAATGATGTCAGGAGCACCTAGTTCAAGGAGCTTCTTCAAACGATTGTTTCTGTTGATAAGACGTCTGTAAAGGTCATTCAAGTCAGAACTTACAAACTTACCGCCGTCAATTTGTACCATAGGACGAATATCAGGTGGAATAACTGGAACAACATCCAAAATCATCCATTGTGGCTTATTACCACTCTTGATGAAGGCTTCTACCACTTCCAACTTCTTACTAGCTTTGAGCTTACGTTGACCAGTAGTCTTTTCGATAATCTTTTGGAGTTCTTCACGTTCTTTGTATAGGTCAAGTTCTGCAAGAAGCTCTTTGATGGCTTCTGCACCCATGCCTACTCTTAGTCCTTTAGGACCATACTTTTCTACAGCTTCACGATATTCTCTATCAGTGATTACTTGTTTCTTTACAAACTCTGTGTCTTTTGGGTCAAGCACTATGAAGTTGACATAGTACAAAACTTGTTCCAAAAGTTTCATAGAGATATCAAGTATTGTACCAATGATAGTTGGTACACCCTTGAAGAACCAGATGTGAGAAACAGGACAAGCAAGTTGAATGTGTCCCATTCTTTCACGTCTAACTTTTGATTTAGTGACTTCGACACCGCACTTATCGCAGATTACGCCTTTGTAGCGAATACGTTTGTACTTTCCGCAGTGGCATTCCCAGTCCTTTTTAGGTCCGAAAATACGTTCGCAGAAAAGACCATCTCTTTCAGGCTTTTGTGTACGATAGTTGATAGTCTCTGGCTTGGTCACCTCACCATGAGACCATTCACGAATCTTCTCTGGAGAAGCAATGCCGATTTTTATTGAATCTATATTATTAAGTGTGAACATTATTTCATTTGCCCCCTATTCTAATCATCAATGTCATCGAACAATGCCGATTCATCAAAGGTTTGTGTACCTGCTTTGTCTTGATACTCTTCTTGCAATTCGTCGAATTCCAATGTAATGTCTTCCAAGCCTGTCTTGTTGATAGGTGGAACTTCTGTCATATCTACGTCTTCGTTAGATACTTCATTCATTGTGAGTTCGTGACCGTCAGCAGTCATTAGGTTGATATCCATGCCAAGACCTTGCATTTCTTTTACAAGCACCTTGAATGACTCAGGCATGCCTGGTTCTGGGATTGGATAGCCCTTAACGATAGCTTCGTAAGTCTTTTGACGTCCTTCCACGTCGTCACTCTTAACAGTGAGCATTTCTTGTAGCAAGTGGCTTGCACCATATGCTTCCAATGCCCACACTTCCATTTCACCAAATCTTTGACCACCAAATTGAGCACGGCCGTTGAGTGGTTGTTGTGTGATAAGAGCGTAAGGTCCGATACTACGAGCGTGTATCTTGTTTTCTACCATGTGGTCTAGTTTCAACATATACATCACGCCGACTGTTGAGCGGTTCTCAAACTTCTCACCAGTTCTGCCGTCATATAGTTGAATCTTACCATCTTCTGGTAGATTGTTCTCTTTAAGTAGGTATTGAATCTCTTCTGCTGTAGCGCCGTCAAAACCTGGTGTAGCAACGTGCCAGCCAAGTTGTTTAGCCACAAGTCCCAAGTGGACTTCTAGCACTTGTCCGATATTCATACGAGAAGGAATACCAAGTGGGTTCAATACGACATCTACAGGTTCACCATTAGGCATATATGGCATATCTGCTTGTGGCAAAATCATAGATACGCAACCCTTGTTGCCGTGACGACCACAAAGTTTGTCGCCGACTTGCAACTTGCTCTTTTGAGCGATGTAAATCTTAATCATTGTATTGACACCTGGTGCCAATTCATCTTTGTTCTTTCTGCTCAACTTCTCAATGCCGACTACGACACCATGTTCGCCATGGTCAACTTTGAGTGATGAGTTACGAACGTCTTTTGTCTTCTCACCGAAGATAGCTTTAAGTAGTCTTTCTTCTGGGCTTAGTTCAGTTTCACCCTTAGGAGTCACTTTACCTACCAAAATGTCGCCAGTCTTAACTTCTGTACCGATGCGAATGATACCTTCTTCGTCAAGATTCTTGAGTGCATCTTCACTTACACCAGGAATGTCACGAGTGATTTCTTCATCGCCTAGTTTAGTTGTACGAGCTTCGACTTCTTTTTCCATAAGAGTAATAGAAGTAAATACGTCCTCACGTGTAATTCTATCACTTACTAGGATAGCATCTTCGTAGTTATAACCTTCCCAGTTCATGAATGCAACTGTTAGGTTTTTACCAATAGCCAACTCACCATTCTTGGTGCTTGCGCCGTCTGCCAAAACGTCACCCTTCTTGACTCTTTCGCCCTTCTTAGCAACTGGCTTTTGAGTAAAGCAAGTCTTGTTGTTGGTCTTCATAAACTTTGTGAGTTTATATTCAGATAGTTGACCATTGTCATATTTTACTTTGATAACTTCACTACTTACGTAGGTCACGATACCATCGCCTTCTGCTAGCACCAATGCACCGCTGTCTACAGCAATCTTGGTTTCAACACCAGTACCAACGATAGGAGATTCTGCTTGAAGGAGTGGAACAGCTTGACGTTGCATGTTTGTGCCCATCAATGCACGGTTGGTATCGTCGTTTTCGATAAATGGAATTAGGTTGGTAGTGATAGACACCAATTGACTTGGAGATAGATCCAATAGGTCAACTTGGTTAGCATTCACTTCCAAAATTGTATCTCTATGACGGCATACTACACGCTTATTCTTGAGTGTGCGGTCTTCGTTTAGAGGTTCGTTTGCTTGTCCAATGTACAAGTCTTCGTCTTTGTCTGCAGTCAAGTATACAATGTCGTCTAGCACTTTACCTGTAGCCTTGTCTATCTTGCGATAAGGAGCTTCGATAAAGCCGTATTCGTTGACACGTGCATAGCTTGCTAGAGAGCTTACCAGACCAATCGATTGACCTTCTGGAGTCTCTACGATACAGATACGACCATAGTGTGTGTGGTTAATATCACGTACTTCAGCAGTCGCACGCTCTTTCTTGACACCGCCTGGGCCAGAAGAAGATAGACGACGCTTGTGAGTCAAAGTACTGATTGGGTTGTCTTGGTCCATGATAGGAGCAAGTTGACTAGTAGCGATAAACTCTTTGATAGCCTTGTTGATGTGTCTAGCATTCAAGATTTGTGATGGAGAAATGTCCGTTAGGTCTCTTGATTGCAACGTTTCCATTACTTGAGTCTTGAGTTTAGTCATACCCTTGCGGAACTCAGCCATCAACAATTCACCACAGCAGGCTACACGTTTGTTAGCCAAGTGGTCTTTAACGTCGATTGTACCGAATCCGTCAATCAAGTTGAGTTGATAACTTACTGTTGCCAATACGTCATCTAGAGTCAACTGGAAGTCTTCTAACTTGCGAGCATTTTCTTTGATTGCAGCAACTTGAGCGTCCTTAGTCTTGTTTTCTTTTAGGATTTGTTTGAGTAATGGATAGTATACAAGTTCTGTAATGCCATACTCTTTAGGGTCAATGTTGACATAGCTTCTAATATCAACACGATTATTACCGATTACACGGCAAACCTTGTCTTTATATACAATGTCTACTACATTGATACCTGCATTTTGAATTTCTACAGCCACTTCTGGACTAATCACTTCGCCAGCCTTGACAAATGTCTTTCTGCCCAAGGTGATGTCGTCTTTAGCTACCTTACCAGCAAGTCTAGTAGCAAGGTTGAGCTTCTTGTTGATCATATAACGACCAACTTTGCTTAGGTTGTAGTATTGATGAGTGAAGAATAGGTTGTGAATATATTCTTTACTTTCTTCAGCACTTGGGATTTCACCAGGACGAGTACGCTTGCTAAATTCGATAAGAGCTTCGTCTTGAGTTTCTTGAGTTTCTTTCTCAATAGTATTTTTGATGTATGGGTGGTTTGCAAAAATATCCAACAATTGTTGGTTAGTATATCCAAAGCATTTCAAGAATACGCCTAGGCTCAATTTGAACTTTCTAGTGAGAGTCACTCTTAGTGCATCACCACTCACCTGCTCTGTAGCAATGTACATACCATGCACTGGGTTGATGCTAGAAGAGTAGATAGTGTGACCTGACTTGTCGATTTCACTATCAAAGAATACGCCAGGACTCTTAACTAGTTGTCCCAAAATAACACGTTCTACGCCGTTAAATAGGAACGCACCGTCCTTTGACATATATGGCAAATCGCCCAAAAATACTTGTTGGTCAATGATTTGGCCAGTTTCCTTGACAAGTAGTCTAGCCTTAACCTTCAAAGGAATAGTATAGTTGCCTTGCGCACCTTGTCTGCGCTTGCAATCTTCCCATTCAAACTTTGGTGTACGGTCAACGGTATACTCTAGGAAAGTAAGTTCTGCTTTGTTTGAGTAATCCACAATAGGATTAAACTCCTTGATTACTTCCCAAATATACTCGGTTAGGAACTTCTCGTACGAATCCTTTTGCATTTCCAAAAGATTTGGCAACTTAAAAGGGATTTCCGTCTTTGCGAAACTATAGCGTTCAGCTTTACCATAGTTTTCTTTCTTGATGACAGGCTTTTCTAATTTCATTTACTGCTCCTATATTCAGTTGTTTTTTATGCTAAAATGCCTATTTAGAGTGAGTTTTCGGCATAAAGGGGGCATTTTGCATAATATTTGACTTAATCAATTTACCACACTTTACTCAAACTGTCAACACTTTTTGCATTTATTTTCCAAATTAAACTTTTTTGTCAAGTATTTTGATTGAATTATACAAAAAAAGCATCTTTCGATGCTCTTTTTTATTAACCTTTTGCATTAATGCTTTGGAACTGAATAGCAGTTTTGTTTGCCTTCTTACCAGCTTCTTCAAAAGAATATCTGTCAGACGCTGATGTAATTTTTGTAGAATACATTTCGCCATCGATATAGAGTTTCTCTTGGATTTCGCCCTTATCACCCATGGTGATTAGTTGATAATGTTGTTGTACATTACCAGATTTTAGTTCCACATTCTTAACTATTACCAAATTGCCCTTATTATCTCTTGTCACAACACAAGATTCCAAATCTTCACGTAGTTGTTGACGATATGCTTCAATTGATTCTTCTTGAGTCATGAGAGTGGCACTCAGTTTTCTTAGTCCACCATTACTATCATACTCACTAGTAGTCAAGTTGCCCTTGCCATCAGTTGTAGTGATGATTACTGCGGTAGTGTCTTCGTCTTCTCTCTCAATTGCTACTGACTTACCAGTCTTAACATCAGTATAAGTGACTATTTGTTCTGTAGAAAAGTCTTCGTGTGTGATTTCACTTTCTTTGATGTATCCTTCATTATATAGTTCATTGAGAGCAGATGACAAGTATTTTGCACACAAATCTCTTTGCAAATTCTCAATATCTTCAGCAATCTTTTCTTTTTCTTCAGCGCTGATAGAGTCATTGACATTCAATATTACAGATTGGTCTTCAAGACGATTTATTGCCTCAAACTCTTTGCCGTCCAATTCTCCGCTCAAAAACTCATTTCTCATACTAAGTACAATATTTTGATTGCCAACAACATTGACTTCAGTTTCAAGCTTATTATTTTTAACTACAGTGCCTATAATGCTAGCAGCACCAAGAACTACACCACCAGCAACAACACCTGCACCTACTTTGATTAAAGTACTCTTACCATTGCCAGAGCTTCTTAATCTACGTCCACCTTTATAATTAATAGCCATATATAACCTCTCTCTTATTAGATTTGACTAGATTATATCATAATGTGGACAAAAGTCAATACCAAATAAAAAAACTGCTATTACTAGCAGTTTCAATTTGTAGATGGCAACTACCTATCTTACCGAGCCGTTTCCAGCTAAGTATTGTCGGCGAATGAGGTCTTAACTTCTGTGTTCGGGATGAGAACAGGTGGAACCCCTCAATCTTAATCACCATCATGGTTGATTGTATTTGATTGTAAGTACAATCACAACTGCACATAACTCGCAAAAGTAGGACGATAATTTTAGTTATTTGTATAACTCAATAATTTTAAAATTATTGTGATCAAGCCCTCGACCTATTAGTATCAGTCCGCTACACGCATTACTGCGCTTCCACTCCTGACCTCTCTACCTTGTAGTCTGCAAGGGGTCTTACTAACTTATGTTATGGGATATCTTATCTTGTGGAAGGTTTCGTGCTTATATGCTTTCAGCACTTATCCTGCCCGCACTTCGCTACCCAGCTATGCCACTGGCGTGACAACTGGTGCACAATCGGTGCGTCCGTCCCGGTCCTCTCGTACTAGGGATAGCCCCACTCAAATATCCTACGCCCACGATGGATAGGGACCGAACTGTCTCACGACGTTCTGAACCCAGCTCGCGTGCCACTTTAATCGGCGAACAGCCGAACCCTTGGGACCAACTACAGCCCCAGGATGTGACGAGCCGACATCGA
>JBKSMV010000010.1:0-1555 GCA_046881985.1 Clostridia bacterium | reverse complement strand
CATACTAATTGCTAGCACGTTTTTATACTACCAAACTTTGACCATTTTGTCAACGATTATTGACTATTTATTTTATAAATCTACCCGTAAACTTGCAAAAAAGTATTCAAAATCATTTGCAAAATACGAAAATAATGTGATATACTAGTTGTATCAAAAGGAAATAATATATGAATATTTTACATGATATTGACCGCAAACGCATCACAAAAGACAAGTTTGTTGCAGTTGTTGAGATTAGCAAAAACAGCAAAAATAAGTACGAATTAGACAAAGAAACCGGGCTATTAAAGTTGGACAGAGTGCTATATACCAGCACACACTATCCAGCCAATTATGGATTTATTCCACTCACACTCAGCGAAGACCATGACCCACTAGACGTGTTTGTATATTGCATAGAGCCATTGGTGCCAATGAGTTTGGTAGAATGCACTCCAATCGGTGCGATAGACATGGTAGACAATAATGAAGTTGACACCAAAATAATTGCCGTTCCAGTTGGCGACCCTACTTATCGCAATTGCAAAGAAATCAAGGACCTACCAGACCACCTTATCGAAGAACTTATGCACTTCTTGAGTGTGTACAAAGAACTTGAAGGTAAACACACAGAAATCAGTAAGTTCCATGACTCAAAATATGCACGCAATGCTATCACAAAGGCTATGAAATTGTACAACACTGCTAATGGAATAGTGTTGAAGAAAGGTAAGAAATAAAAAAATGAATGGCAACATTCATTTTTTTTTATGATTCTTTTAGTTCTAGTTCTAGGTCTTCTTCGTCTACGTCAAACTCTGGCAAAGGCAGAGTGTTTTCGCCAGCCTTTTTGTTGGCTTTACGTACAGCCTTGAGATATTCGGCATTAAACTGCATTTTGCCCAACTCGTTGCATCTTAGTCTAAGGTTGTCTGCCACCTCTTCTCGTGTAGCACCATCAGCGCATAGCTCTGAGTAGAGCACAGGTTTATCTATGATATATACTCTGTCTTTTTTGCGATAATATGTGACATAGATAGGCACGTCTATACCTTTCCTTCTGCAGACTTCCGCCAGCATTACAAACCCACCGTAAAATCCTTCCAATTCTGCCAAATACCCTTTGGTTGAGTCTTCTGGGAAAATGACAATATTGTCACCATGCTCGATGGCATCAAGGCTTTCACGTATAGTCTTGGTAAATCTAGCATCGTGATAGGTGGATATTAGGTCAAGACCTTTGTAGAAAAGGTTTGTAAGCGGACTAGCCAACAAGCAAAAAGCACGTGCAGCATGCAAGTTCCAATGCTTTTTCTCATGATAATACACCTGTGTTTGATATTTATACATCATTTTCAGCCCAGAGTTCATCTCATGAGCACCCCACATACGCATATTTCTGCTAGGACCATAAATCTCCAAACTCATAGGAGCGTCAGTGCCTTCGTGGTTGCTAAGTATTATGCCACCATTACCAAACTTCTCGCCAAGGTATACAAATGCTGGGCGCTTGTATCTAATTTTCATTATGCCTTTCAAGGCTTGAAACCACCATCTACGTTTTTTGGTGGTT
>JBKSMV010000009.1:0-23724 GCA_046881985.1 Clostridia bacterium | reverse complement strand
AAGTGCTCCTGCAATACTTGTTCAATAATTGATAAATGCTACGACCTGTCCAGTAGTCAATCCACCAACATTTACTCTCACACCGCCTACCCAAACGAGAGCTATTATGGCAATATTGATAACACCCATCATAAGTGCTGGCATAAATGCGCCAATTTTGCCCACGTCGAGAAGAGTTTGTTTGAGCTTGTTGTTCGCTTTGCCAAAGCGTGCAACTTCTTCGTCCTGCTTGTCAAAAGCACGTACCACTCTCACACCAGATAGATTGTCACGTGTGACATTGCTAACGTTGTCTAGGTCGGCCTTGGCACGTAGGTGCAAAGGTGCAACCTTTTTCATAATAAATATAGTGATAAACACTATCACAGGCACAATAGCCAAGAATATGAGTGACAACTTCCAGTCGATAGAGAATGCCATAATCGAGCAACCTATCAACAAAAATGGTGCGCGTGCCACTTGGCGAATAGTCTGTGAGATAGCATTGCTTATCTGCTCTACGTCATTAACCATTCTGTTGGCTAGGCTCATGGTCGTAAAGCGATCAAGTTGAGCATGTGAAAAAGTATTGACGTGCATAAACATATCTCTACGAATATCTCTACCAACACCCTCACTAACTCTGGCGCTACACTTTTGACAAATGAGCGCACAACCAAAAGCCAAAATATTGACTACAAGTGCAATGATTGCCATCTTGTAGATATAACCTGTGTCACCATTCACCACACCAACGTCCAAAATCTTAGCGATTATAAACGGCGTAAAAATATCTGACATTGTCTCCAAAAACTTGAAACAAGGCCCAGCAATGATAAACCTTTTGTACCTTCCAAGGTAATTCCCTAACTTAAACATATTCACCTATAATTATATAACAAAAGCCTAATATAAGCAAACAAATATGCCTTTTATTGACAATTTTGAAGAGTTTTTGAACAAGCTAGATTTTAATAATTTTAATTGTGGAAATGTGGATAACTCGTTATTTTTCACCCATTTTGAGATTTTGTCGAACATATTTTCGATATTTTGCATCACTCATTGTGGAAATGTGGATAACTGCACTCCACTTTCGACAATATCTGCATTTTACCAGCCAACCATGTCGCTAATATATTGCGTATAGTCATAGATTGACTCTGGCTCTATAGGTGGACGTTTGTTTGCACCTACTACTTTGGTTGCTCGCTCTGGCGGGTATTGCTCGGTGCGAATGAGTGTCTTTGAGAGCGGTTTGCCATTGAGAGTTTTGACTAGATAACTCTTGGCTATCACACCTTCTTTGGCATAGTGTAGATAAAAACTCTCGTCTTCATAATACACTTTATCTACATATTTGCCTTCATTGTCTACAATCACTTCTTCTTGTGGCGGAGCGGTCTTTTTGACCACTTCGGTTTCCGTCTTGATAGTCAATCCTGACTGCAAAGCTTCGCCATAGACTAGCACTTTGGCTATCGTATCTGTACACTTGGTGGCGATATAAATTGGGTGGGAAGTAGTGTTTTCAAACACCATATCACTAGAGTTCCAGTTGACCATAGCATCTAATGCCGGTGGCACATAACTCACTCGCTTGCTGTGACGTTGTACTTGATGTATTTTTAGATCAGATAGCAATACCGCATTGTACAATGTGGTACTCGCTTGACATACTCCGCCACCCACTCCGTCTACATACTCGCCTTCCAAGATTATCTTGGCGGTCTTGTAGCCGTTTTCTTGTGTACGTTTGCCCACAACTTGATTGAAAGACACTTTTTGACCAGCACTCACCACTAGACCATTAAACTTGTCTAGAGCGGTCTTGACGTTGTGTTTGCGGTCGGCACTAGATGCAGAATAATTGGTGCTAAATTGCGAACGAAGCGTGGTCAGTCGTTTGGCTTGGGCTGTTGTAAAAGTTGGCTCGGTAAAATCAAACGGCAGTCGAATGGAAATGCGATTGGTCTTTTTGTATCGCTCAAAAATATTGCGACACAACTTTTCTCTGTCCAAACGTTGACCTTTGATAGACGGACTTATCTTGAAGGGACTTTTTTCATTGGGTGTAAAATCTATCTGGGCGTTCTGCACTTTGATATAATATTTTCTATCTAGTGCATCTATCTCTTGACGTAGGCTGGGAAAGATATATTCAATTGCCATTTCGTACGACAAATTGGCATCTATACACTTGTTGACAAAATCGATTTTTTCTTGTTTGGTTTTTGTCCAAATTGAACTGTCTAAAATATATTTTTCTTGATAATTATTTGGATTTTTTTTGAATTTATTTTCATTAAAATAATATTTTTTATTATCGCAAATTAATTCTATACTGACATTATTTTCATTAGAAAATGCAAAAATAATCATATTTTGTTGATAAAATATGGTAAAAAATGATAAAAATATTAAAAAAATAATAAAAAATAACATTTTTTTCATACAATTAGTATGAGCAGAAAAATGTTATTTAGCATTTTTATATTTATTTTATTTTAATTTTTAGTCGCATTTATATCGACCAAGATAAAGCATCAATGCATTAGACAAAACTTTGATGGCAGGATTTTTCATCTCATAGATTTTGCCATCAATATTGAGTTTGAAGTTTTGGTCTGACTCTAGGCTGATATTTTCTTCCCAATGTTCTTCCACATTCTCTTTGCGAACATGCTTGCCAAAACGAATATTTGTAAGCATCATAAAACGTTTGAAATTGGTAAGTGGTGGTATTATGATAAGATTGCCTAGTCCGTCACTAAGATTGGCATGCGGGTTGATACGTAGATTATTGGCCATATATTTACTATTGCAAAATGCGAGTAGCAAAAATTGTTTCACTTTTGACATGTCACCATAGTTTACTTTGGCTTGCATTTGACCAAAACTAAACACGTTGCTAGTGAGCGACCTAAAATAGTTGAATGCGTTTTGACTCTTGTAGTTCTCAAACTTTTCAATAGTAGGTACATCAATTCCACATGACACAAATCCTAATGCTTTGCGCTCATTGCATTGTAGTATATCTATACGAATACCTTCTTTCAAGACTATTTGGTCTAGGTAATGGCGAATATTTTTGCCAGGTTTTAACACACGTGCAAAGTCGTTGTTGCCAGCAGGCACAATGCCTACACCTACATTCGACAACTCTTGTGCACCATTGATAAACTCATTGACCGCTTGATTCTCTCCCACTATGATAAAGTCTTTGCCACCATCTGTCGTCAATGTATTGGCGATAGATTCCAACTCGCCTTCTTGCATACAAAAATACACATTGAAAGCAATGTCTTTCTCTTTGAAATATTTACTTACCGCCTTGCTTGTCTTGGCGACAACTTTTTTGCCTGCAGGATAAACCAATATGTTCCACATGATTTTATTATACCAAACTTTGTAAAAATGTAAACAAATAGCACACTTATAACATTAATTTTTTATAAAATCTCTCAATTTTACACCAAAACTTCATTTTTATCGTGAAAAACCATGTTTTTTTATGAAAAATGACAGATTTTTTGCAAGTTTTATTATTTTTCAAGCAAATAGTTGTTTTGCGTGCAAATGTCAAGAAAAGAATATTTAGAAAAGATTTTCAAAATAAATGATTTTTCTATCAAGTTGTGGTATAATGGACTCATGACAAGAGAATTAAAAGAACTGGCTGAATTTTTCTCACCTTATGCCAAGTTGTATGTAGTTGGCGGTGCGGTGAGAGATAGACTATTTGGATTGCCTACCGATGACTACGACATTGTCAGCGAGATGAGAGTAGAACAACTTATGATACTACCCAAGATAAAAGTCGAACTGGTCAATAAGTCACTTGGCAGTGCAAAGATAGTTTACAAAGGCAAAAGTTATGACTACACTACACTACGACAAGAAGTCTATGACAAGCTAGGCAAGCACGTACCAACCAAGGTTGAGTTTGTGACTGACCCAAGGCTTGATTCATTACGTAGAGATTTCACTATCAATGCCATATACTACGACATATCAGCAGACACCTATGTAGACTTTCACAACGGACTGGCAGATATCAGCAACCGCATCATTCGTGCCATACCGCCTGCGGACAAAACTATGGCAGAAGACGGAGCGAGAATATTTCGCATGGTGAGATTCGCTCTCATGCATGACTGCACCATTGACAAAGAAACTCTTACATTCGCACAAAAAAATATAGACAAAATAAATCTCTTGAGCAAAGCCAGAATACAAAAAGAATGTGAAAAAATAGAAAAAATAACTAAAAATATCAAAAAATACGAGAAAAAATCGGTATTTTATATATTAAAACAATCTAACATCGACATCAAGGAGAAAATATGATTACAAATATTTTATTAGCCGTATGCTGTGTATTGTCACTAACAAGTGTGGCGACCACTATCGCACTAGTCAAAAAAAAGGGTGGCAACAATGCCAATATCGTTGACTACATAGACAAGCAAAACCAAAACACAGTCAACACTATCATTACCAATCTCAAGCAGACCGAACTCGGTATGCAAAACCAACTCAACAATATCTCTATACTACAGCGCAACGAGTCAGCACTCACTCAACAAAAGGTGGACGAATTGACCGCCAAAAACGAAGCCCGTATAGAAAAACTCACCTATGACGTAAACAACAATATGCGCATCATACGTGAAGAGAATGAAAAGAAATTGGAACAGATGAGAGAAACGGTTGACGAAAAACTCAACACTTCGCTCACTACTCGTCTAAATGATAGTTTTAGTAAAATCAGAGCCAGTCTAGACAATGTGGGTACAGGTCTTGGCGAAATGAAAGCCCTTGCCAGCGGTGTAGGTGACCTAAAGCGAATGTTGTCCAACGTCAAGGCTCGTGGTGTGTGGGGCGAAGTGACTCTTGCCAGCATACTAGAGCAAGCTCTCACTACTGACCAATTTGGTGCACAAGTACAAGTCAAGCCAAACAGCCTAGAGCGAGTGGACTTCGCAGTCTACTTGCCAGGTAAAGATGACCAAAATATAATCTTGCCTATAGACAGCAAGTTTCCTATCGAAGACTATTATCGTCTAGTAGATGCCAGCGAGAGTGCAAACATTGAAGAGACAGAAAAAGCACAAAAGGCCCTATTCGCTCGTGTCAAAAAGGAAGCCAAGACTATCAAGGAAAAATATATCAATCTTCCACTCACTACTGACTTCGCTGTAATGTTTTTACCGCTTGAAGGGTTGTACGCAGAGATAGTCCGCAACAACGAACTCATGGACACTCTACAAAACGAATACAAAGTGCTAGTCTGCGGACCTACTACCCTTATGGCTCTACTCAATAGTCTGCAGATGGGATTCAAGACTTTGTACATCGAAAAACGTAGTAGTGAAATCTGGAGTATGCTGTCTGTATTTAAGCAAGAGTTTGAGAAGTTCGTCATGCTACTCGGCAAGACACAAAAAAAACTTGACGAAGTTGGAGATAATATCGAACTCGCTACCAAGTCAAGTCGAAAAATATCTAAACAACTCAATCAAGTTTCTTCACTACCAGACAATGCCACTCTCACCCTAACAGAAGGCGAAAGTGACGACAGCGTCTAGTATGTGACAGGATTGTCTTGCGCCACTCGCATAAACTTATCGTCAAAGGCGAAAGCATAAGACGTATTTTTATCAAAGAAATAAGCATAGTCACCATCACAAAGATAGGTATCACTCAAAATATTGTAGGTGCCAGTTGTTGTATCGAGCGTAAACTCTTTACGATAAATGCCACCTCTTTTTTTGTACAAAAGCACATAACAGCCTAGTGTGTGGTCCCAAGTGAGCACTGGGTCACGACCATAGCCTAGTTCGTGGCGATAAATGGCTGTAGGCTCGAGATACGATGCTGTGCCTTGAAAATTGTAATGCACAAGCTGACCGTCTTCTGTCTCTATCATAAAGTCCATTAGATTGATAACCTTACCGGCATAGGTACGTGAATGCACTATACGATAGGCTTTGTCTGTAATCTCTGGGTATTCCATCTTGAAAAGTGAGCCGTCATGCATAAAGCCTTCTACTTTGAGATAGCCGTCGTCGTCCATATAGACAAGGTTGAGTCGACCTTCCACGTAGTCGCCTGGCTTGTATTTGGCAGAAACGCAGTCTATGGCTTTTGGTCGCTTGTCTAGAGTGATAGGATAAGTGTATTGTGAGCCATTGCTAAAGTCGCTATATGCCATATAAGTATTTGTGCCATGTGTACGTGCGATGATATTAGGGTTGACATAAGCGCTATTGACTGGGTGCACATAGACACCAATAGTGACCACTTCTCCCACAACATCAAATGTGCCAGCATGCACAATGCTACCAAAGTCATCATCAAAAGCAGGATTTGTACGAGTATTACGCCAAGCATATCTGCCAGAATGTCCGTCCGACACACCCAACAACTCTGTTGTACTGCCTAGCCCTGCAAAATATTTCATCGGTGTAGTCAAACATTCGATATGTGCGTGTGGCAAAGCATAATTATATGACACAATAGCAAGATTGTCGTCACCATTTTGAGTAGTAGTTTCTGTATGCACATACATTTTGTGCAAGCCACGTTTGAAAGGAATATTGACATTGAATGTGACTATTGATGTCGCACCATTGGCTAGTGTCAAGGACTTAACTTCTCTCACCACGTCGTCACAATACAGACTAATGTCCGCCGTCACACTTGCAGATGTGGTGACACCCTTAAACTCTATCGATAATGTACCTGTGAGATAACCAAAATACCTAGCATAAAAATCTAGGTGCGGATAGTCTTTACTCACAGCGCTATACTCTTGCAAGAGTATACAGCCGTCTGTATTTTGGTAGTAAGTATCGAGTTGTTCACTGGTTGTGGTCGCCCCTGAAGAACCACCTTGTGATGACTGCAATATGGCAATATTGGCTGTGTTGGTATTGACCGCTGATTGTAGATTGTCCATAGCAGACTGCATATTGGCAACGTCTGTCTTGGCAGTATTCGCCATTTCGTACGAATTGGTACAGCTTAATTCAAGTCCGTTGACATTGCTGATGAGAGTGTTGATTTTGGCATCTTGACTCTCGTTCACCGCTTCCACATCTCGTACACCATTCATTGCTGCATTAAAAGCCTTGGTAAATGACATATAATGCTCGCTGATACGTTCGCTATTGTTGGCGACATTGGTTTCTAGTGTGGCAATCTGCTCTGTGTGAGTATTGACATTACCTTCTAGAGATGTCAGCACAACGTCCTGCTCGTTTTGTGTGGTCTGCAACTCACTTATAGCAGAAGAATTGGTCACAGCACTAGCATTGAGTGTGTCGATATTCTCTCCATGGGCATCAATGGTATCATTGATAGTTTGAAGGTTTGTCTTGATAGTGTTTTGGTCTTCTTCCAATTTATCTACCCTGTTTGATAGTCCACCAGCACTATTTTTGCGCAAACTATCTAGTTCTTTTTCTAAAAGCTCTGCCTTGTCATAGGCGAGCAATCCATAATTTGTATTGTCTTCCATAATTTTACTCCTAAAAAAACAAAAACCTATGTTTCAAAGTTTTTGTTCATTTTAATTTATGGAAGTTGAAAATTGCACTTTTACTGACAACTAAATGAGATTTTTCTTATATGTTATCTTGTAAACGTTGGTTGTGTCGTCAGTCACCTTGACACTATCTGCAATCTCTATGCCTGCAATGATATATACTTGATTGCCTTTGGCTAGTAGTGGAATATTGTCTCTTAGGCGAAGTGGTACTTTTTTGTCAATAAAGTATTCTTTGAGTTTCTTTGATGCAAGGGCTTTGAATGGTGTGAACATATCGCCTTCTCTACGATATCTCCATTCACAACCTTCTGGCAATGCGTCAACGTCAATGATATGGCTACCCACTTTTGGATCTCTTAGTCTACTTGGTGAGCAGTTGATAATACCATAGCCGACAATCTCTGTCTTGCCACGAGCGAACTTGTATGTATTGATGCCTTTTTTGTTTTTGCCCGTAGTAATGGTGATATAGTCATACTCTTTGTGTACACGAATGCCGTTAGGTAGGTTGATAGATGTGCCGTTTTCACCTTCTAGTGAGAAGTTGCGCACCAAGTTGATATGTTTACGTTCTATATTGCCGACTTGCTTACTTAGTCTATTTAGACTGCGAAGTAGTATGCGGTTGATAATCGCTTTGTGATATGTAAAGTATACCATTGGCACTTTGATAAGGTCGTCAAAATACATAATGCCGTTGTCGTCAATCTGCTCATTGATATACTCGTTGTCGTCAGCACATGAACGGCTGAATGCGAGCAAGTTTTTCTCGGCACTCTTGAATCTCTCTTTGAGTGCAGGGATTATTTCATTACGTAGGAAATTGCGAGTGTAGGCGATGTCCACATTTGACTCGTCGTCAACGTATGGAATCTGGTGGTCATAGACGTATTTGTTGATATCTTCACGTGCGGTCTCTAGGAATGGTCTAATATACACTCCGTCACGGATTGGCTCCATGCCTTTCGCTCCGCCAAGTCCTGCACCACGTAAAATATTCTCTAGCACAGTTTCCACTTGGTCGCTAATGTGGTGACCTAGTGCAATCTTGTCTGCCACACCTTTTTTGAGCAACGCTTCAAAAATGCCATAGCGAGCTTCTCTAGCAGCGGCTTCTATGCCAATCTTCTTGTCTTCACTGAGTTTACGTACGTCTACCTTGAAGTTGTAAAGGTGGATTCTGTGCTCGGCGCAATATTCTTTGACAAAAGCACTCTCACGAGCACTATTCTCTCTCAAACAATGGTCAACATTGATGGCCACTACCTTGCAATCTAGTGCATCGGCATTCTCATGCAAAAAGTGCAACAATGCCATACTATCTCTGCCACCGCTGACTGCTACAGCGACAATCTCTTCTGGATTGATTAATCGCTTGTTCTCAATAAACTCTAAAACCTTGTCCATATCCATACTACAATATCCGCCTAAAATATTTTTTCGCTTGTATTCTATCACAAAGGTCAAAAAAAATCAATAGTACAATAAAATATTGCTATATTTTTGATATATTTATAAATTTTTGGCACAAAAAATCCACAAAATTGGATTTTTTGTGGATTAAATCTTTTGATATGTCCTAGCGACTAGCACGGTCATATCGTCTTTGGCTAGGCTTTCGTTTCGTTTGATGGCATCGGCAAGGATAGTTTCGGCTATCTCTTGCGGATTGATGCTTTCGATAGTCGCCAAAAAGTCGGTAAAGTCGTCCAAACTCTCATAAGCATCTGTGACGCCGTCTGTCATGAGAATAATAAAGTCGGTAGTAGAAATGGTCGTCCTATAGAACTTTGGACTCGCCTGCTCCAAGACACCTATCGGTAATGCGCCACCTTCTACAATGTCTATTCGGTCTGCACGTTTGACCGCACCAAATGGCGAACCTACTTTGATAATGTCTGCACTACCCAAATCCAAGTCAAGCAAACAAATATCTAAAGTGCTGTATATCTCTTGGCTATTGACTGAGAGTAGTTTGTTGACACTAGACAAAACAACTTCATTGTCAAAGCCTGCACGATAAAAGTTCTCTATCAGTCCAATAGTCATAGCACTTTGTGCTTCTGCCCTTTCGCCACTACCCATGCCGTCACACACCGCTAGCAAAAACTTATTCGCACCTAATCTCAAAAGGCTATGGCAATCACCACTAGCAATACTGCCTGACTTTTTGCAGTTGGCGAGCCCAAACGAAATGTCATACTTATTCATTCGCTCCATGCTCACCACTTGCCAGCCCGACTTCTCACTAGGTGTCACTTCTACAATGCGCATATTGCAACCACACACGTCACTCACTATATTTTGCAGTTCTGGGCTGTAGGCATCTTCGCCTTTGATAATGAGTGTGGCAGAGTAATGATTGTTGGCTTGCTCATAAAGCATAATCTCACTACAGATGATATTCTTGGCTAAAAGTCGATCTTGGATTTTGGCTTCGCTTTGTGAGTCAAAGTTGATATTCTTGTCTATCTCGTCACCCAAGTTGAGTAGAAGTTTGCTCACACCACCTAATGTCTGGGATAGCAAGATTTTGGCATTGTCAACACTGGCATTCATTGAGTTGTACGACGAGTATTGGTTGAGTATTTGATTGATTTTGGTGACAACGGCATTGCTACGTCCACAGCGAGCGCTGAGTGTAGCAGGCATATCTAATATGGTCACTCTGCCTTTGTCTAGCCCCACTTCGATAAGGTGCTCAAGGTCTTGTTGCATACCAGAACGCAGACACTTGGGTTTGTCTAGACAATCTCCGCAAGTGGTCTTGATGAGTTCGTTGTATAGCATATCTCTCACTTGGTCACGTGTGAGTGAACCTTTGACTAGACTTTTGTACAATCTTTCCATGTCAAAAAATACTGAACTCAAGTTTTGCATACGTCGTCGTATACTTTTTCTCGTGGTAGCGACAATATTTCGTGTAGCGACTTCACTCATGGCAGTTTGCCATTTGTCTGTGAGTCGCTCGAGCATCTCTTTTGGTATGGCGAGAACTATAATTGATGCTATGGCGGAATTGATAATCGTGAGATAATCCATACCGAATATGACCGCTAAAACAAGGTCTGCAATCAGCACCGCTAGTGCCATAAAATATCGGTATGGGTATCGAAATATCGATGCGGAAAGCGTCAATACTATTAGACTACCTATAGGCTCAAGGCTTTGGGTATGCAAAGACACTCCCAATCCCACTGCTAGCGAAAATATGACTGCTAGATAGGGCTTGTTTAGGCAGAGCAAAATCAATGCACCCACAATGGCAAATATCTTGTATGCTGACAGATAGACTATATCTACGTTGGCAAGTCCACAGCCAATGGCGGTAATAAATGCAAATAGACAAATGCTCTCATCTAGTGTAAATCTATAAAATATGCCACGTGAAAATACTACTTGCAAAAAGTTGATACAGCAGAACAAAAATAGTATAGCACTAATGCCTACAATATATGGCTCGACCGAGAGAAAAGCGCCCACGTATTGCTGGTAAAAATATGCCACCTGACTGAGTACAAAATATATAAATATCAGTCCTACATTCATGCTCTTTTTGATTATCACATGAATATAATAGACAAATACCAAAACAAAAACACAAGTGACTGCGCTGATAATATTGGCAAGTGTCATACTATTGATGATAGCAGTGACAATATAGATAGGTGCTAGTATATAAGGCTTTTGGTCACACCACATGAGAGCAAACAAAAATGCTGGTGCAAAAGCCATTTGCATACCGGCTATTTTTACATTGCTCAACACCAGTAAAAGCACAAAATACAAAAAGTATTTGGCTAGTACATTCATCTTTTGCAATATTGATTTTTTCTTTGATATTTCCATACTTTCAAGTTTAATGTTTCTAGAGAAAATAGCATAAGAAAAAAAGTACGAGATTTCGTACTTTTTGTTGTATTTAGGCTTATTATGTTAGTATCTAGCCATGATGCCTGATTTTGCAAGTTCGTTTTCCATACGAGTAGAGAACTTCTTGACATCTTCGCTAGAGAGAGTCTTTTGTGGAGAGCAAAGTGTGAAACGTACTGTAATACTCTTCTTGTCGCCTAGTTTTTCGTGGCGATAGACTTCCACAAGGTCAATGCCTTGCAATATTCTATTTGGTACATTCAAAATTGACTCTTTCACAAAGCCGAATGGCATATCTTCTGGCACTAGGAAACTAATGTCTAGGTCAATGCTTTGGTATTTGCTCACTTGTGTCATCTTGATATTGTTGACTGGTAGAGCACTCAAAGCATTCATGTCTATCTCTGCATAGACAATATTGGCACGTTTGACACATGGAGTCATGTGTTTAGGGTGCAATACTGCAAGGCGACCGATATTCTTGTCGCCTACCATTAAACTTACACAATATTTAGGGTGAGCGATGTCGTCACTAGAGTCAACAAACTTGATGTCTTGATTTTTTAGGCTAGCCACAAGGCTCATTACGTCCTTAGCCATACCTTTGTACATATCTTCGATTGACTTGTCTGCACTGGCGTGCAATAGGACAAGGTGATTGTTCTCTACGACCAGTCCGTCAGCATTTAGTCCGTCAAAACTTGCACCGATTTCATAAAGTTTGGCATTGTCGAATGACTTCATATTCTCAAAGCCGAACTCAATGAGTGAGTATAGTAGACGATTACGTAGTTCGCTGTTGGCACTCGTAAGTGAGCCTAGTATCTTGACGTTGTCTTTGTCTGTTAGACCCAACTCACGAATAAACTCTTTATTCTTGAATACATAACTATGCACTTCACTATACTTGGCACTATCTGTGAGATAAACTTTGGTAGCATATACGTCGTCGTGATATTCATTCACTCTAACTGTGCTGACTTCTGCCTTGTATGGCATATCTTCGATATTTTCGTAGCCGTATAGACGAGCAATCTCTTCTACAAGGTCGGCAGGGATTGTCACGTCCTTGGTAGCACGGAATGATGGCACGGTGACGATATATTTGTCGCCCTGTGGCTCTACTTGGAAGCCTAGTCTTGTGAGTAGGTCTACGATAGTAGCACTATCTATCACTTTGCCGATATATTTGTCTACCAAGCCTTGCTCTAGAGTAATGACTCTAGTTGGGTAGTGGTAGTTGTATGAGTCTGTAAACTTGCTAGTCACTCTTGCACCGCTGTCAATAGAGTGCAAAAGGTGAATATATCTCGCACTAGCAATCTCGCAATTCTCTGGGTCAAGAGTCTTTTCGTAGCGATTGCTACTATCTGTCCTGTGACCGATAGCTGCAGCAGCACGACGAATGTCGCCTGCACGGAAAGTGGCACTCTCTAGCACTAGGCTGTTGGTGTCGTCTTCTATCTCGCTATCTAGTCCACCCATTACACCTGCAACTGCGCTAGGTACACCATTCTCGTCAGCGATGACAAGTGTGCCTGCTGGCAAGCGGTTGGTCTGACCATCGAGAGTGACAAAGTCTGTCACTTGGTCTACACGTTTAACTACAATGCCATTGACTTTGGCACCATTGAATGCGTGCATTGGCTGACCTATCTCTAGCATAATGTAGTTGGTCAAGTCTGCGAGCAAGTTGATTGGTCGCATATCACAATACATTAGTCTTTGTTTGATATATAGTGGGCTCTCATTCTTGGTGATGTTGTCTAGACGAATAGCAGAATATCTTTGACAGATTTCATTGTCTAACACCTTGACATTGAGTGCTGGCAAATTGTCATATGCTTTTAGGTCAGCGACTGGTAGAGCTTTGAGTGGTTTATTTAGAATAGCGCTCACTTCACGAGCGAATCCATAATGACCCCATAGGTCTGGGCGGTTGGTGAGAGATTTATTGTCTATCTCTAATACAGTGTCGTGAATGTTGAGATATTCGATAGCGCTCTCGCCTACTGGTGCATCTTCTGCTAGTTCCAAAAGACCTGCACTCTCTACTTCGAGTCCAAGTTCGCTAGCACCACAACACATACCGTTGGATATATATCCACCCACTTTGCTGGCTTTTATCTTGGCACCGATTACACTGCCACCTACTTTGACTACAGGTATTTTGAGTCCCGGTCTAACATTAGGCGCACCGCACACAATGTCCAAGACTTCATTGCCTACATTGACTGTGAGCAGATGTAGTTTTTCGCTATTTGGGTGATTGGTCACACTTTGTATCTGACCAATGACTACGTTAGTTATATCTTCACCTTTGTGTTCTACTGCTTCTAGTTCGCAAGTAGTGGTGGTGAGTTTGTCAATGAGAGTCTTTTCGTCATCTTTGGTAATGTCGACGAAATCTCTCAACCAATTAAGACTGATTTTCATATTTTTTCACCTACTTTGTAAATTGCTTCAAGACTTTTAAGTCGCCTGAGTTAAGGTCACGAATATTGCTTACGCCATATTTCATCATGGCAAGACGAGTGAGCCCCAAACCAAAAGCGAAGCCTGTGTATTTCTTGCTATCTAGACCGCCCATCTCAAGTACGTTAGGGTGTATCATACCGCAAGGCAAGAGTTCAATCCAACCGCTATGCTTACAAGTTGGGCAACCTTTACCACCGCAGATTTCACATTGAAGGTCTAGTTCCAAGCCTGGCTCGGTAAATGGGAAATAGCCCGGACGGAGTCGTGATACGATTTTTTTGTGTAATACTTTCTCTAGAAGAGTGTCCATAAAGTACTTCATATTGCCGATATTGACATCGGTGTCCACTACCATACCTTCCATTTGGAAGAATGTGTTGTCGTGGCTGGCATCTACTGACTCATTTCTAAAGCATCTGCCTGGGAAAATAACTCTAAGTGGCGCACCATATTTACGCAAGATTTTGTTCTGCATGGCAGAAGTCTGTGTCTTGAGTAGTTGACCATTCTCTAGGTAAAATGTGTCTTGAGAGTCACGTGCTGGGTGGTCTTTTGGTATATTGACCGCTTCAAAGTTCTCATAGTCGGTGACTACTTCTGGGCCGTCTTCTACAGCAAAGCCCATAGTCCTAAATATGTCTTCGATTTCTCTTTGGACTATAGTGATAGGGTGAATGCTCCCCTTGTCAATATTGACTATCTCGGTTAGGTCAATCTTTGGCGCAGAATTAATCCTCTCATTGAGTTCTGCATTGCCGATATTGGCTTTTTTGTCTTCTAGAGCGGAAGTGATAGCCATCTTGACTTGGTTGATTTTGGCACCGAAAGCTGGCTTGTCTTCGGCTGGCAACTCTTTGATATGTGACATTGCTTCTGTGAGAGCGCCCTTCTTGCTGAGATATTTGGCATAGACTCTCTCAATGTCGGCACTGGTCTTTATGGTGCTGGCATCAGTCTCAAACTCTCGTAAAATGTTCTCTACTAAATCCATAATATGTCCTTTTATGTGTAAGTTAAGTTTTTGATATTGTCTATTTTACCACCTTTTGCGTAATAATGCAATTATTATTTTATATATAAAACAAAAAAATCCTGCCTATTGGCAAGCTTAAATGCCCGCTTTGACTTCGACATTGACCTTAATGTCCACTCCGGCAAGGTAATCGTCTTGGTTTTGTAAACTAGATAGATAGTTTTTCCACTTTCTATACTTTGTGCGGTAAAAGTTTTTGTACACGTCTAGCACGTCGCAGTTGTGCGATTTGGCTTTGGTGATAATGTCTTGCATTTGAGCGGTCACTTTGGTGATAGTCTTTTGCTTAATCTCGTCAGTAATAATCTCTTCAAACTGGTCGATTTTTTGTTCGTCAGAGTCAGAATGCGCAATATCTTCTAGCAATACGGTTAGGCTCACGTCGACATTGTACACCGGCTTGCCGTCTTCAAACGTTGCCTTGGTGCTGGTATTCTGCTCCAATATTTTGAGTACAATCTTGGCATTAGTGAGTTTGTCGTCCGTCACGTCATTGAGAGTGATTTTGCCATTTTTGGTTTCTGGTAGAAAATAGTTCATTGCTCGCACTTCGTCAGGGTTAAGTGTCCATACTTTGATGCCTTTTTTGAGAATGTGAGTACTGCCATCATTGATAAAGTACTTAGTCTTGCCTTCTGGCAGTGGTGATTGTGGACTACTTGGCTCAACTTGGACAAGTATGCCCTTGGAGTCATCATCTGTGAGAGTCATGACTGGCAAGATTGTGACAGCAGGCGGAGATTCGTAGCCTTTGTAAAAGTCGTCCAATGTGGTACTGGTTGCCTTTAGGTCGGACTTGTTGTACTCCAACACGGCGTCCATCTTGATAAGCAAGACGTTGGACATATATGCTGTGGCGAACATAAACTCTCTCGCACTCTCACCGCAAGCGACCAAAAGAGTATTTTTGCCCACCTTTTTGGTACGAATGAAATAGTCGGTAATATCTTCTATATCTTCGCTCAATGTTTTGTCACTCAAGGCTATAAGATTGCAATGCGCCATACCTAGTTGATTACCAATGAGTCGCTCTAGTCCATTGACTGCGTCCGACACCGTCTCGCCTGTGTAGGTAAAGACCTTTTCGCTACCAGCACCTTCTTTTGTGGTGGCTGGCACGATAGTTTTGGCAGACACCTGGTACTCGTCGTCTAGTTTGTCCACAGCCATCATGGTCACTACAGAGAGATATTTGTCTTGCCCCATTTTACCTATGGCTGAAAAACTAAAGAATATAAAAAGCATCATTACTAACACAAGGATTTTTTTAGGAGTGATTAGGTGTTTCAAGTTTTTTCCTCCTTATAAGTGTGGTCACAAATAGTATGAGTGGCAAGACAAAATTGACAGCCAAACAATACCATGCCACCACCTTGCTATTGAGTATGAAAGTGATGTCAGTATTTTGCTTGTACAGATAGAGCCAAACTCCTAGTATTAGCATGATAAAGATGATAGCGTAGTTGCTATTTTTTTGATTGAATACCAGACTCAAGCACCTTGCACCTGAAAAAAGTACCGATGCGGTGAATCCTACAAGGCAGATTATCCACAATGACACCAATATCCACTGCAAGCGATAGAGCGAACTGCTAGACGACACCACTTGGCTAATATCTGCCAGAGCGAAAGCGTGCTGATTGGCAGTCATCTCAAACAATCCATAAAATACTACCGTCACTAGCATTGTAAGTACAAAGGCTGCCAGCATGAAAAACCACAATGTTTTGTGTCGTTTTTCCTTAAAATCAAAGTCGCCAAACATGGCAAAGACAAACAGCCCACTACCAAACCACGATATGCTAGACAACATTGACTCTAGCACCACACCAAAGCCGTCTTTGAGCATCGGGCTAAAGAACATCCAGTCCACCTGTGTAAAAGGTGATGCTATTACTAGCAAAATGCCTATCGCCAGTATAGGATAGACAAGCTCGGACAGACGACCAAGATTGCGAGTGCCTTTAGATGCCATATACCCCACTACTGCCAAAAGTGGTAAAGCAAAGTATAACCAACTGAAAGTGCTTTCGTAGATATTGAATGATATAAAGGCATCAAGTTCGGTAGTAGCACGCATGAGTGAAATAAGATATGAGCCAAATAGTGCTATCAATATAATTTTGGCTATCACTTTGCCATAGAGTGCTGTAAGGAACTCATAGAAGTTTCGCTTGCCTGACTTTTTAAGCATGAATATAATGAAGAGTATGACTACCAACTCTAATATCATATTGAATAAGATTACCATCCAACTATCTATCTTGGCACTCTTGAAGACCTGCGCCGGTAGCGATATAAAGTTGAGTGTGATTAGGTTTAGGAATATCATGGTAGAGAGTTGGTGCATTGATGCTTTTTTCATTATTTTATCCTCACTCTATTTTTAGATTTTTTGTTGACCGAGTAAGGTCGTTTTTTCATGCTGGCCAGGCCTTTCATGACTATGCTGTCCTTCATGTCTGCTGGGATTTGTGGTGCATAAGGTGCGAGATATGTGCCACCATATGAGTCAAAGTCGCAAAGATAAGCCAAAAGGAACATTCCTATCAAAATGAGTCCAAACAGACCCAACACACCGCCTGCAAAGACGAATATTAGTCTTAGTTCGCTGAGTTGCTCTGCTTGACCCGGTATGGTGTAGAATGTTAGTCCTGACAATGCAACAAGCACAACGGCTGGTGGGCTGACGAGTCCTGCCTGAACTGCGGTGTCGCCCAAGATGAGTGCACCCACAATGCTGAGTGCCAGTCCCAAGTGCCGTGGCATACGTAGGCTAGCATCATACAAAATCTCAAAAAGTATAATGACAAAAATCACTTCGCTAAAAGGTGTAAAAGGTATACTTTGAGTGCTGTTTAATACACTGGTCAAAAAGTCCAATGGCAAAATCTTGTAATGATATAACTGCAAGGACACATATAGTCCCGGCAGTAGCACACTCATCACCACACCTATAAACCTAAGTATGCGCAAAAAAGTACCATGCACGTTAGAACTATAATAGTCCTGACTATTTTGCAATTCTTCCATCAACATAAACGGCACAGTAAGCACAAATGGTGAGCCGTCTACAACGATTGCCACTCTGCCTTCTAGCAGTTTGGAGACGATAACGTCCGGCTTCTCTGTCATGCCTACTTGCTTAAACATAGAATGTTTGTGCTTGGACAGGTGCTTTGCGATATACGAACTATCTATCACTCCGTCTATCTTGAGAGACTTGACCTTCTCGACCACTTCTTGCACTACTTTGTCGTCCGCAATCTTGTCTATATGCATGACAAATACTGATGTCTGTGTCAACTCGCCCACAGTACACATCTGCATCTTTAGATCTGGGGTGGCAAGGCGCTTGCGAATGAGTGAAAGATTGACCTTGCAACTCTCGACAAAGCCTTCACGTGGGCCTTTGACCACCGTGCCAGTAGGCGGTTCGGTAATGGCTCGTGTGGTGATAAGTTCGCAGTCTACACTCAACATTTTGTCTTGCACACTTACCACGGCAAAACCTTTGAGCAGGTCCTGTACTGCGGTGTTGATGTCAGTGCACTCTTTGACTTCTTGTGCAGACAATACTTCTTCCATGAGAAACTCGTCGAGTGGTGATTGTGGCTTGGCATTGTATTGATTGATACTGCCAACTATAGACTCGTATATCTTCATAGAGTCGCAGAGTTCGGCGATATATATAATATCTACCTGTTTGTCAGCAAAAAATACCGTCCTCTTCTTCAAATCCGATGGAGAGGACAGCATTTCTTTTACTAATTGATAGTTTGATTGCTTTCCCATACTCTTAGTATGAGAAAAACTGACTAAAATATTTATTTGATAATCAAATAATGGAAATTATTGGTTCGGTCAAATCCGTCCTGACTATCTGGCACAACATATGACGTGATGCCTGCCTGACTCAAGGCGGTAGTGACAAAATTGTAGTAATTGTTGTAAACAGCGCCGTCAGTATAACTATTTTGACTAGCCATGTATGTATCGCTGAGTCTAAAGTCTATGACATGAATGTCGTTGTCTGCACAATACTCGAGCAGTTGTACCATTTCGTTGACTGCAGTATTGTAAGTGTAGATTTCATAGCCATTTTGGTCAACCACACTATTACCTATCACCAGGTCAAAGGTTTGACCGGCGTTAGTTATAGTAGTAGCACCATGATAGCCATAGTCATAAGGACTATTTGAACTATGACCATAGTCGTACACACAACTTACGTCATCTCTTAATGGGTAGACTTCTTGGTGAGTGATATTCATGAAACTATCTGGCCTCAAGAAATACTCGTGTGTAGCAGTCAGTATATAGTCATATCTACCTGTGACTGCACTAGTGTATAGCACGGCATCGTCCCAAGTGCTGTCTAGCACATACCAGTTGCCGTCTACTTTTACTTTGTTCCAAGCATGGTTGCCCCATTGAGTCTTGTCTGTACTTGTGCCTGCCATACCATTACACTTGTAAGCATCTATACCTTCTATTTGGCACAATAGCACAAATGCTTTGGCAATGCCGTCACACACAGCAACAGAGTTGTTAAGGTTGTACAATACACCTTCTAGGTAAAAGTCTTTGTACTGGCCGATAGTAGTGATTCCGCCGTCGCCAGTTGCTTCTGTAAACATGATGATATCATAGTCGTACACAGTTTGATTGGTCACCCAGTCATATATTGCCAACACCTTTTGATAGTCTGTGTATGATGAGTTGACTATTCTACGCAAAATATATTTTGCATTGTTGTACACCGTTTGAGCGACAGAAGCAGATGCTGTGAATGCAGGTTTTTTGCCATAAGTGACAGCCATGAGAAGTTGCTCGGTATTGCTTACTGGCACACTTGCACGAGAGTTGATGGCGAAGTCGTCAAAGTTGTCTGCTCTATCTCTTTGTGCGGAAGGAATAAAGTTGATTGATTGATAAGGGTTGTTGATGGCTGTAAATGTGCTATATTCATACATCATGATATCGTATGGGTCGTAGTTGTGAGCGATGTCGTCAGCATTGAATGTCGCATTGTGGTTGAAGTTCATTAGGTCTGAGTATTCGCAACCATACACATTAGCGCCGTACGTGTGTGGCATAATGTCTGCTGTAGCAGAATAGTATGTAGCCACGTATTCTGGGTAGGCATAGAGCATATACAAGAAGGTATCGCCTATGTCAAAGGTGAAGCTGGTTATGTCTACACCATAATACTCTAGATAATAGTCGCCATATTCTGCTTGCAATTCTCTCGCAAAACCAGAATATCCGCTAGGAAAATATAGTTTGTAGTCGTTGTAGCCGTAGAGATAGTTGAACCACACAGCCAACTTAAACTCTTGGTAGTTGTCTATGTAATAGTCAATGTCTTCGCCGTACATAAATACGTCGCAACGCATATAGTCATATCTGGTGGTGAATAAGTGAGTATACTTTTTGGCTGTGCCGTACTCACTATCCATATATGCTCCCCTGCCGACTGACTGCATTTCGATATAATATTCGCCTTCAAAGTCGACATAGTCTTTGATATCATAGCCAGAAGCGGTGATACCCTTAATCTCTACACCATTGATACGTGCATTATAACTGCCCGCATTTTCTACTGGGGTAAAGTTGAGATACAAACTTTCGCTGTCGCTAGACTTTGACACACCTATACCAGTTGGTGCAGAAAGAGTGATATTTTTCTCTATCTGTACCATACTGCTCATGCTAGAAGATACATAATACCCACTACCAATGGCTTGAATATAGATGGTGTATTTTCCAGCTTCGGTAAGATATTGAGTTATCTCATATGGTGAAGTAGTTGTAGTTGGCTTAGGTGAGATGAAATCTACCAAATCTTTGGTGATATTGATTTCGTAATAGTCTGCGTGTGCTACAAGGTCGAATGAGATATATGCTTTACCGCTGTCTTCGACATATGCTTGTAGATTGGTTGGTGCGCTGAGTGTAATGGTGTGTACTTTGGTTATCTCGTTGTACTCGCCCACTACATAATAACTATCTTCTGCTGGTAATGCTCTTACCTTGAAGGTGTACTCGCCTGCTTGAGCATAGTATTCTTCAATGTCAAAGCTGTTGGTCGCACTCTCAAAACGTGTCTGGTTGATATATATTTCATATTTATCTGCACCAGTCACAGCGTCCCAAATGAGTAGGCCATTGACTTCGTCCACTTTGATATTCTGTACCATAGCAAGTGGTGTCTTGTAATTGAATGCATAGTTGGCTGAGTTTTGGCTATCACGATATAGGCTGGCGCTAGGTGCGACTGCCTGTACTGATACTGAATATGCACCAGAGCCTGACAATAGTCCGGTAATATTGACTGGTGAGCGCAAAACGTCAATCTTGGCTAGTGAATTGTTGATGAATATGCGATAACTTTGTGCATTTTCGTCATTGGCGGTGAAGTATAGGTAATATTCGTTGTCTTCTACCGCAACCCTATCAATAGTTGGGTGTGCTAGAGTGATAACGTATGTGTATTTGATAGTGCCCGAGAAGTCGGACTCTGCCTTGCTAGTGTCGGCTGGTATAGCACGAACACGCATTGTGTAGGTGTCGGCATATAGGAAGTGTGGATTGAGTACAAGGCTTGTGTCGTCTGTACTCTCAACTACCACGCCGTCAACTTCTACTTCGTACTCGCTAGCGCCAGCCACAGCACTCCAACTGAGTATCACATTTTGTCCAATGCTGTCCACAGACAAGTCTGTTGGGGCATTCAATCTCTCTACGTATTGGAAATATGCTGTATTTGACTTGAGACTAGTGAGATAGTTGTCATAGCCTTCTGTCTGCACTTGGAAAGATATTTGTCCGTGTGCATCGAGTTGAGTTTTTGAAAGTGCCAGTTGCGTAGCAGTAATATTGTTTGCATATGCTATGGCATTGTCATTGATATACACACTATATGTGCGAGCATTGTTGACAGGACTCCATGAGAGCAAGATTTGGTCGTCATTGTCCACCACTTCGCAATCTGTTGGAGCGGTGAGTTCAACATATTTGTCAAAATACACTTCTGCAGAGTAGTCGCTCGCTGTGTAGAACTTGTCTGCCTGTGCATTGGTCTTGACGGAAATATAATATCTCTTGGCTGTAGTGAAATCATGTCCAAGGCTATTGAGTGCGATGGTGTCGTCATGAATATTGTAGGTAGTGCCGTCAATGTTGACTGTATAGTTGCCAGCATTGTCGCTGTCTACAAAGCTGAGCACCACGTCGCCACTAACGTCATTGACAATCAGGTTGGCTGGTGTAGTAAACTGCTTGGTATGTGTATAAGTGACCGCAACACTTGGCTCACTGCTAGACACGTACAACTTGCTAGAGTTGGCTACCACTTGGAAAGTGTATACACCCGCTGAACTTAAGTGTTGGCTAAAGTCGTATCTATTTGAACCAGTAGTTCTGGTGATAGTTTCGCTGTCAGGTGTGGTGATGGTGACTGTGTAGTTGGAAGCGCTGACGTCATGAGTCCAACCCAACACTTTGTCATAGACTTTGGCAGTAGGTGTTCCTAGTTTTGTCCCAGCTGAATAGGTAATCGCTTCACTAAAATCACTAGACTTGTAGCCGTCTACCGCATTGGCACGTGCTGACAAGGTATATACTTTAGCACCGCTGAGTAGGTCGGTACAATCAAGATATGTATTGTAAGTATCAATGTCTGCGCCGTCTATACGTATAGTATAACTGCTGGCGTGCTCCACTTCGTCTATAAGGACTATCTTGTTGCCGTTGTCACCTTCTGTGACCGTTATGCTCGGCGTGGCAATCTGCTCTTTGGTCGCACTAAAGTCGCACGCACTAAACAAGCCTGCACACATTGTGCAGAACATAAGGATAAATATCTTTTGAAGTCTATTTTTCACATTTCACCTACTATATAGTATTATTATAACTTATTTTTCTACAAAAAATCAAATATATTGACCCAGTTTTTACCAAAAAATAAAACAATTTAATCAGTTTGGTCTAAATGTGGACAAAAAAGCATAGATTTAACTGAGGTATGATATGTACAATATTTTAGAATTGATAAATAAACCCGTTTTGGCAGTATATGAAGGCGAGATTATAGGCGAAATCAAAAACCTAATCTTCGACGACAAAATCAAAAAGCTTCACTACCTACAGATAGACAACAAAGAAGACGACTCTACACTCTACGTCAGCCCAAATGCCATATACAATGTAGGCAAAAATGCTGTCACTATCAAAAACAAAAGCGGTCTACTAGACAACCTACCTGACAGCAAATATCTCAAAGACCTATTCGGCTTAAGAGCATATACTATCGAAGGCGAGTTCGTGGGCAAACTGCACGACATCGAACTAGTCAATCTACACGGCATGGTCAAGAACTTCGTTTTTGCAGACAGCACCCTGCCACAAAATCGCCTTGCCAGTGCTAGTCAAAATAGTCTTGTCTTCCTTAGTGAAAATAGCAAGGTAAAACTAACACGTTTCAAAAACAAAAAATCCCCACTTCCACAAAAAGAAGTAGAAGAGATAATCGCTGAACCGGTTGTCAATCCAGAGATTGTGCTAAAGGCGAATGTCGTCAATACTCAAAATCTCAATCGTGGTATAAGTTTCATGATAGGCAAAATCTGTACCAAAGATATCTTGGGCATCAACGAAGAACCTATCATCAAAAAAGGTAGTCGCATAAGCAACACTCTTGTACAGACTGCCACAAGGTATGGCAAACTAAAAGAACTTATGATTTATTGCGAATAAAAAATAAAATAAATTATTAAAAATAATAAATATGAAAATAAAATAT
>JBKSMV010000008.1:0-5541 GCA_046881985.1 Clostridia bacterium | reverse complement strand
AAAAAATCGCATATTTCTATGCGATTTATATTTTTTTTACAATACGTGGGCAACTACTTCAATCTTGCAGTTGTCTGCGTCTATTCTTTCTGCAGGGTCAAGGTTGAAGAAGAATCCGCCACTGAGTTGCAATACAGTACCTACAGGAGCGTCCCAGTTGTCTAGATAATAGCAACCATTGTCTTCGTCTGCTCTGAGTAGCGCATTTGGATTATTAAACAAAAGTTTGTATGACTCTAGTTGAGTTTTACCATTCTTCACTCTCAATTCAAACATGAGATTGAGTTCGGTGGCTGTAGTCTTTTTGATACCTACTTTTAGTCCAATTTGTGAACTATAGACAAAACCATCTGCGCCCGACACGACAAAAGTATTCAAGTCCTTATCATTGAGTACCCATGACACACCTTGTCCTTCAACCTTCATCTCACCCATTTTGTCTCTATTTAGGTTAGATAGAATGAATATGAGTGACACTACCACCACTACTACAAGTAGTGATGACAATATCACGATAGCGAGATTTTTCTGCTTTTCGTTCTTACTTTGTTGCATGCCGACTTTGGTCTTTGCCATATCTTCGTCGACAACGACACTACCTACACGGACATCTTTTTTGCCATCGTCTGCCTTAAGTGTCGCCTTGACAACTTTGGTTTCATTTGGCTCTGCGTTTGTGCCAGCCTTGGCTGGTGCTTTGGCTGTAGAAGCAGTCTTAGTTGTAGAAGTCTTTTTTGTGCCAGTAGATTTGGTTGTATATTTTGTACTAGCAGGCATTTTGTCTGCTTGGACTTTGGCTAGATATTTTTCTTCTAGACTATAAGTACGCACCACGTCCTTATCTTTTGCCTTGGTTTCATTTGGCTCATCTTTAGTGGTGGTTGTGGTTTTCTTGATTTTGCTAGCAGCTTTTTGTTCTGCACTTAGCTTCTTGACCAGCGCTTCACGAGTAGAAGCGGTTTCTGCGGTCTTGGTAGCAGGTTTCTTCGTTTTGGTTTCTGCCATTATTTCCTCCTAAAATGCGTTGGTAGATGCACCTTCCATGACGATTACCACTTGAACGACTTGTCCTTGTGGGAGCGAACTGCTCACTGTCATAGATGTACAGAAGTTGACGATTGAGTCGGCTGCGACTGTGCCATTATATGTGTACCAGCCTGTAGACGAACTATATGTCCATGAAGTATTTGTGGTGATATAATTTTGGCTTGTGACGTCAGTGCCATTGCATCTTACGATAAACTTGATTCTTGTATATATACCACTACCTGTGGTTTCATTATTTTTGACTCTAATGTATTGTGTAAATGAGCCAGGCTTTAGGTTGGCAGGCAATTCAAAACCTGTGTTAGATAGATCATAAGTATAGGTTGTACTTCCTTGAGTACTATTACCAAGTATAGACGCATCTACTGTGCCTATTGTGACAACAAATCCAGCCTTTGTGCTGTCGTCGTCAAAGTCTGTCAACCATGCGTTTGTGCCCATTATACCGAATATGAACACGAAAACAAAGGCCAGCACCGTGACTAGTTTAGATAATGACACTTTGTTTTTCATAATAATTTCTCCTTAAAAGTTATATTACCAACCTGTAGGAAGGTTAGTCCAGCCCACACTAGTAAGACCAGCAGCTGTCATATTGAGAGCTTGCACCGCTTCTAGCACAATGTAGAAAGTGAATTGGTCGTTGGAGTCAATCGCTCCGTCTGGCAATTCGCTCAATGTGTATGAGATAGCCAAGTCAGTATAAGCACCTCCGGCCAAAGACTTTCTTGCTCCGCTAGTGCTACTTAGGTAGAAATAGCCATTGCTCTCTTCCCAACCATAGTTCGCACCAGCCATAGTAGAAATAGTGATATAGTCAGCGTAATCGCTGTCCACCTTAAATCTAATATAAGCGGCAGCACTATCTTTGTTGTAGACATAGAGTTGCTCATTACCAGCGGTTGTACTGAATGCCAATTCTGCACCATACTCACCTTCACCAGTGTCAGTAGTTGTGCCACCAAGGTCTGTCTTGGTGCTGGTGTTATTGATAAGTATGACATTTAGGCTAGCCATTGAGATAGTTCCGCTTGTTTTTCGGCTAGAAGTTAGCCATGCGCCAGTGGACACCACCACAAACGCCAAAACAAAGCACATACATAATGTGAATATAATGCCATATTTGAACGAGTATTGACGCTTGTTCATGATTCCTCCTATGCGGTGTAAGTGTAGTTGTAATAGTTGTTAAATAGTGTAGTCATCTTGGTTGTCCAAGTGGTATATGTCCAGCCAGATGGAGCAGTAAATGAATCTGCACTAGTGTTGACTACAGCAGTTTCAACAATTGGAGCAAAGATTAATGATGCCCCTGATAAAGAAGTCATGTCAGATATAGAATATGAACCGCCTAAGGTAATTGTCGCTCCTGGAGTCAAAACTCCATTATAATAATATGTCGCACTAGTTGCCGCTTGGGTTTTATTTGATGTCCAGTTATTACTTGTTGCCAACTGCCAAGATTTGGTAAGGTTGCCACCAGCCTTAATAAACTTTACATTTGTCAAAGACACCTTGATATACAATGTATTTGTGCTAATATTTGTAATGCGAACTACTTTGGTTGAGCTTGCTGCATTACCATTGTAGTTGACACCCGCTGATGTGCTATCCTGTGTATATATGCCTTTAGCACTTGTTTCGTCTATCACATCTATTGTTTGGTTGGTAGCAGTTGACGAAGTCGAGAATGTGACGTATGCATTGATAGTCACAGATGCACTTGCAGTGCCTTTGATACTGCCTATCGCCACTATTGTTTGACCAGGTCGTACTGCAGAACTACAAGTAAATGTAGTACCACTTTGTGTCCAGCCAGTATTTAGTCCATATGCTGAAACTGTGCCTGACACGGTCAATGATAGGCTTACTGATGAATAAATAAGGTTTGAGTTGTTTCTCACTGCGATAGCATATGAATTGATGCCACCACTAGCGAAAGTGATAGTTGATTTTGATACCAATGCATCACCTGCAAAGTCGCTGGCTGTACTGCCACCGCTAGTTGCTGTAGTGAAAGTTGGAACTATCATGAGAAGATAGTTTGGAGTGTAAGTGTCTGGTACCAAGTGAGTATTACCAAGAGAGTCGGTATATGGCGAAGACATACTTACATTATTGATAAGAGTTGCTTGATTGGTGATAGAGATTTTACTATATAGTTGCACTGCTCTATCTTTACCAAGTATGCCTGTCACAGAATCAGAGCCATACTTATACACTGAATTGTCTACGTTCCAGCCATTGTCTACTTGAATTGTCACTCCGCTATTCACTTCTTTTAAATAGTATTCACCAGCAACAATATCGTAGTTTTCGGCATCAACATTTGCGTCAGATGAGTATTGCACCCATACTGCAACATATGCTTTGTAAGTTACACTCACTGTCATGTCGTCAGTAGCACTAATGATTGTAGAAGGCGCCGTTTGATCAAGCTTTGTAGAAGTATTGGTTAGTTTTATCATATTGCCCAAGCCATAACTTACTTGATTGTAGCCAGTAGCAGTTGAGAGATTAGATGCCCAACCTGTAGGAGCTGTGACACCCACCTTGCTTGTCACTGTCGCATCGGCAGTATTAAGAGCGAACATCTTGACATCTATCACTTGTACTGTCACGTGATGATTGTAATAGTCTGAGTTAGTTTGTGCTGTCCAGTTGTAGTTGATGATTTCTATGCTATCAACTATTGAGATAGTTTGATATGCGCCAAGTCTTACTGTATAGAAATATGTACCTGTAGTATATTGTAGTTGGTCGGCTTCTGTCTCTGTAGTACCAGCCACTTTGTATAGACTAGCACTTGAGCCTGCAGAGTTGTATGGAGTGAGAGCGTTGCCTGCAAGGTTTACCTTGACTCTGTTGATAGGCAAGTCGTCTACTACATTACCGCTGGCATCATGCCATTTTACATCTAGTTTGAATGTTAGACCAACAGCTGTGTTGGAGTCGTTTTTAACATAAGTTGGAGTACGATGTGCACCCACACCTGCACCAGCACTACCGAATGCAATCATGTTGTCAGTAGTACGTGAGTTATAGATAGTAGCACTACCATAACCACTCGCTCCGCTAGAGTTGTACAAAGCAGAGCCACCGCCTATTCTGCTGGTCCATACTGCTGGAGCACCAGAGAAGCTGGCTGAAAGTGATGTTTCTGGAGTGAATATAAATTGTAGTGAATAACCTGAATAGTTGGTGCCGTTATCAACAACAAAGAACTCTACACCAGTTAGTAGTGTAGATGAAGATTTGCCTAATGTAGAATCTGCAGTAAATGGTTTGCAAAGATATGCATACATTGTACTACTATCTAGATACCAGTCGCTACCAATGAATGGAATAATATTAACATTCTTGGTACTTAAGTTAGAAGTAGTGCAAGCGCCAGTTTGAGCATTGATGCTGACATAGCGCATTTGTATCTTGACACGCACATATTGTGCTGTACGACAATAGGTGCTGACTGAAATATTTCTAGCGACAGAACCTATTTGATATTCTATAGGATAATCTAGCGTGGTATTGTCCACCTGTACACCTGTCACCAAAGAATTGGTGGTGGTGCTGTAGGCTTGCTTGCTGACTTTGAGTTTTGCAGCCAATGTACCATCGCATAGCCCCAAAACAACTACTAACGTCATAATGCCGATTAGTAGTGCAAAAAGCCTATTCTTAGTTCGTTTGTTTTGAAACATAGACCCCCCTTTGAAGTTATTTTAACAAAAATAAGCAATTTTTGTAAAACGGTTTAAGCCCCTATTACAGGTTTTTTTTCATATTCCTTCTCTTTTTCTAGTAAAATGGTGCCCATATAGAGCATTAACACCATTGCGATGCACAAATATAGGTTGTCAGTCACATAAAGATAGACTGCGCCGACGTCTTTGTATGCTGCTACGACTTTGCCGATAATATCATCTTCATAAAGAGTCCAAGGGTCTGGTTCGGCATTTGGGTCGTTGTATGCGGCTGCATCACCACGAGTCTTAATGGCGGTCGTTACACCATTGTCTTGAATAAGTTCGTATACTCTGTGAGTACAAGCATCACCCACCTTGAATGTAATGACGTCGCCCACCTTGATATCTTGGAAGTCAATCTCTTGCACCAAAACAATATCTCTATTCTCTAGATAGGTTGGAGTCATACTGCCACTGATGACAAGATAAGGTTTGTATCCAAAGAGCAAAAGTCCCACCACCACGACAACTAGTCCATAAAGCATTGACTTGAGCACAAGCCAAACACAATCTTTGAGTATGCCAAAGATGTTCACTTCGTCATGATATACTTTTTGATAAATAAAGTTCATTAATGTCTCGCTTTTATTTAGTATTTTCGACTTTTGTCAATATATGTATTTTTTTTGGCAAAATTGCCGAAGCCCAGTTTGATTTGGGCTTCAGCATTGCCTAATTTATAGATTGTTTAACCAAACGAATGTTGGTATGCCTGCGCTAGCGATATAGATATCACTACCTGCGAGAG
>JBKSMV010000007.1:0-8545 GCA_046881985.1 Clostridia bacterium | reverse complement strand
TCGTTGAAAAAAGCATTGTCTACCAATGTGAAATTGTTGTGTTTTACTTCTGAACTGATTTTACAAAATGCCATAATCCACCTTTGCATTAATTATACACAATGAAATGCCATTTGTAAAGAAAAATGTCATTTTCTTGGTCACATCTTTATATCTTAATATAGGACAAAGTGTATGAAAAAGATTTTGAGCATATTTATTTTATCTATAATATTATTGAGTTGCACCGCTTGTAGTGGCGGTAGTATTTTGGCAGAAGTGAGCCGAAACCTTACTCACTACGACATAACGTTGGACATTGACACTACCAACAAGTCGGTCACCGCTAGTCAAATGGTGGACTACGTCAACAACACAGACAGCATACTTACAGACGTGAGATTTCATTTGTATGCCAGAGCTTTTGACAAAGACGTCAAAAACCCACCTATATCCAAACTCCAATCTGCCAAAGCCTACCCAAATGGTGTGGACTATGGTGGCATTGTCATAGATTGTGTCAAGGTGGCAAACACCGAGCAGATACCGGTCTACTCAGGCGAAGACAATGATATTTTGGTAGTCAATGTGGGCAAAAATCTAGAGCCCAATGAGAGAGTAAATATATTCATCTCCTACACCATAGACATACCGAATATTTATCACCGCTTTGGCTATGGCGACAACACTATCAATCTGGGCAATATTTACCCTATCGTGTGTATGCGAGACAATGGTGAATGGTGTCAAGAGAGTTATCATTCAAATGGCGACCCCTTTTATAGTGACATAGCCAATTACTCCGTCACAGCGACATATGACAAAGCCTATACTCTAGCCAGTACAGGCGCACAAAAGACCACCGCCACCGCCAACACCAAGACGACTATTGCCACCGCCAAAGCAGTACGTGATTTTGCTCTAGTGATAAGTGATAAGTTTAAGGTGCTATCTGACAACGTGCAAGGTGTGGACGTAATGTATTATTATTTTGACGATGCCAATGCACAAGACAATCTCAACACCGCTATTGATGCATTGACTTGCTTTAGTGATAAGTTTTATGACTACCCTTATTCTACCTTGTCAGTAGTCAAAGCAGACTTTGTGCATGGCGGTATGGAATACCCCAACCTAGTATATATCGCCAGCGACATAGAAGACAAAGTCCAATACCAAAATGTCATCATTCATGAGATTGCTCACCAATGGTGGTATAGCATTGTAGGCAATGACGAATATCACGAAGCCTGGCTTGACGAGCCGTTGGCAGAGTTTTCGACTGCACTTTTTTACAAATGGCACAAGTCTTATGAAGTAAGATACCACGATCTAATCTCGTCCGCCCAAGACAATATGAGTTTGTTTTTGTCAGTATATAGAGAAGTGCTAAGCGACGTAGATACCAGCATGACCAAGGCACTCAACGAGTATGACACCGATGCAGAATATACCTATATGCTCTATGTCAAGGGGCTTCTCTTCTACGACAATCTGCTCTCATCTATCGGCGAGAAAAAGATAGTCAAAGCACTCAACACATACGCTCACAACTATGCCTTCAAAAATGCCACCGGCGAAGACCTTATCGCCACCTTTGAAAAATCTACTGGCGTCAAACTCAACAACTTCTTTGATAGTTGGATTAATGGCAAAGTCATACTAAACTAACAAAAAAAAACACCAGCCAATCGGTTGGTGTTTTTATTCTTCAATTCCTAACAAATAGTCTGCTGATACTTCAAAGTATTTGGCAATATTGATAAGGTGTAAAATACTAGGTACAATTTCACCACTTTCCCACCTAGTGATGGTAGTGTGACTAACATTAAGTATCTTGCCCATCTCTATAGTAGAAAGTTGATGTTCCATTCGCAACTGCTTTAATCTTTTGCAAAACAAAGACATGTTTACCTCTTACAAAGATTATATGCGAAAACGCACAAATTGTCTTGACTTGTGCGAAAACGCACTATATAATAGTAGTGCGAATATGCACAGATGCAAGGAGTAAATTGGAGTAAATTATGGAAAAAGTTATTTTAATAGATATTATAGAACATTATCGCAAAGAACATAAGTTATCTATAACTAGATTTTGCAAAACCTGCAAGATAACTAGATATATGTACAAGAAGATTATGACAGGTTTCAATAGGTTCAATATTGTCAACCTTGTAAAAATTGCGAAAGTAATGCACATATCTGTCAACCAATTAATCAATCCAAAATATAAATAAAAAAACACCAGCCAATCGGTTGGTGTTTTCTAATTTTCTAAACCTAGCAAATAATCTACCGATACATTGAAGTATTGAGCGAGTCGCACTACATATATCGCATATACATATGCTTGTGCATTCTCCCACCTACTGATAGAAGATTTACCTATACCGACTTCTTCTGCCAATCTCTCAATAGACAGCCCTTTTTCTATTCTCAATTCTTTCAGTCTTTTACCAAAACTTTTCGTTATTTTATTGTACATAACTTAATTATATTCCCAAACTAGGGAAAAATACTTGACTTCCCTAACTTGGGAAAATATAATTATAAATGTAAAGGATAGGTCAAATATGAAATATACATTAAACTATGAAAAACTAGAAAGTTTTAGACATAAGCACAAATTAAGCAAAAAAGCTTTTTGTGACAAATGCGAAATTAGTGTATACTTGTATGATAAATTGATGACTGGATTTTTGGGATTGAAAGTAGAGCAACTGATTACTATTGCCAAAGTGGTCGACATACCTATGCAAGACTTGATATGCGAAGAGTATGGTTTACATACTCCAAAAAGACAGCAACATATTATTGTATTTGATTAAAAAAAAACACCAGCCAATCGGTTGGTGTTTTGTATTTGGTGTGCCATGGGCGATTCGAACGCTCGACCTTTGGTTCCGTAGACCAACGCTCTATCCAGCTGAGCTAATGGCACATAATTTACTTTAAGAAGGAAATTACTCACTTCAAACGTTTCTCTCGTTTGAAGCATTATTATCTTACCATTGTTTTTCGGTCTTGTCAATGATTTAGACAAAAATTTGTAATTTTTTGTTTTTTGTGGCATATGGCTCTTACCTTGACAGTTTGGCGTGTTTGTGTTAGCATATTATTGATGAGTAATATTCGAGATAAACAAAAAGTTCTATCCCTACTCCACAGCAAGAGTAATGATTTTGTCGAGCGAATGTTTGACAAAGGCGGTTGTGAATATGCCGACCTTGTGACATTCAATGCACACAATTCTGGCACTATCTCTATGACAGAGTTGGAAAGCATACTTGGCACAGCATACAAGGCATGGCATAGTCGCATTGTCAAGACCAAGCCAAAGACAGACATACAACGTGCTCTGCAAGCGACTCTGATAGAAGAAAGTCAATACCAACCCAACCATATAGCCTTGGGGGACGGATTTTATCACTTCTTTAGTGAGCGATTTGGCAGAGAGTTTCCTATGTCTGACAGTCCTGTCACACTTGTAGGCAGTATTGATGACGGATTCTTTCACATTATGGGCAACCAGCATACTAGCATAGAGTGTCGCCTATATCTCAACCTAATGAGCAAGAATGTCGCCGACTTCGCCACACTTTTTATCTCTGAATGCGAAAAGAAAGGTCTGCCATACTATTTCAAGTTTTGTCTGCACGACTACCGCAACGACCACCTGCCTATCTATACCAACTACGAAACTGCTCTCGACATTATCAAGGTTATCAAACACATTGAGAAATCTCACCCATACATATTTGTCAATGCGGACAAAATGAATCCTATGCTAGCCAAGATAGATGACTATATAGGCTTTGGCGAAGAGCCTACCTTTGACAGAGTGTCATTCAACCGAGCACGTGCTGATGCTATCAATCATTTCGTCACCACGTCAAAGCAGACATTGGTCAAAGAACTATTTACCAAACCAATGCTCAAGAGTCCACGTTTTGCTACAGACGTTGACCTAGACGACTATATCATCAACTATATCACGACCGAGTTAGAGCCTATAACCAAAAAGCACAATATCGACATACACTCTACTCACAACCAAAGCACTATTCACGACCTGCTACCTACTATCTACGACTACATAATCGCTGGCGACAAAGACGAATATCACATATCTTTGCAAACCATAGCCAACGAACAAAGACCGGTATCAGCCAAGTTTAGTTTGACTGACAAGTTGATGAGTGTATTCCGCATATCCAACCGACTCTCAAACAATGCCCGCCTAACTGCTCTGCTAGAAAATATCTACACTTCCCAACTATCCAAACATATCGTCACCACCAGTCAAGGTGTGAGTTTGCCATTTGATAAGTTTATAATAGACATATTTAGACAAAGGGCTCTCGACCAACTACAAAATATCGTCAACTCTATGCCTAGTGCAGATAGTTATAACGCCAAGATTGCCCTACATGAGATAAAGTGCAATACCGAACTCGGCAGACTAGCCATTATGCGAGCGGTGGCGACATATATACAACGTTGTGGCTCTTTTGCAGACCCGTATGTAGAACTCAATCTCTCACCAGTGTCAATGGAGAAGTTTGCTTTGGGTAGTGGATTTACTGACACCATACTTACACACAATCCGCAATACCGAGAGCGACTACTCGCCCTATCTCAAGATGCGCACACCAAAGAACACTCTTTCGCTCAATACGACGTGAGTGCCGACTATCCATTCCTGAATGCTAGCACGTTAAGAGAAATATCCACAATAAGTAAACTTATTCGTTAAATATTGTCCACAATCAAGCCTTGATTGTGGATTTATTTATCCTTATTTCAAAATTGGGTATTGCAATTTTCCACTTCTATGGTATACTAAACACAACAAAAGGGGATATTATGACGAATAAGTTAGACGTTTTGTGCCAAGAGTACAATTTTGACACAGGCAAAGAGTATTCTATGTCCAAACTCTTGCATCAGTTAGGCTTTAGAGTGCGCTACGACAAGACTTTTGATGACAATTCATCACAAATCATCGTCAGCGACTGCCACGGCAACTATGAGATGACACATTCACTAGACTCTAGAGAGATTACCGTGCCAGATTATGTGGATCATACCAATCCAATCATTGCCACATTGTTGGCTTCATGGTTAGACCTAAAGGTGACAGACAATGGTGAATATCGTCCAAGTATGACTATGCACACCAATATCAATATGTTAAAGAGTTTGCCTAGCGAAAAGAAGTCAGCTATCTTGTCACTCAATAGACAACTACTTCTACCAGACAGATGCATACTCTCACAACTAGACAAGACACTTTGCCACGACCCAATCTATATGCAACACACTGCACAGCACTTCGCCATAAAGCACAAAATCTCACTACCTATAGCATTCAGCAGAGTGACTGAAGTAGTGAATAAATATTACCCAATAGATATATTAAAGAAATAGGAGAATTAAAATGTTAGTTAATAAAAAAGTATCTAAGCCTACACTTACAAATGCTACTCTTGAACACAATCGTATGAAGATGAGCCAAATCACTCTATACCAACCAATGCGTGCAACTAAAATTGACACTATCCACGGCCATGCAGAATACGTGCCAGTAGACAAGACACTCGCAGGATTTACCACACCAGAAGAAGCAGAAAAAATGTTGGCTATCTTCCGTGCAAAAGACCCATTTGGTGTATACAAAGTGCTGGACATAAATTATCAATATGCCACCAATTACACTCAATACGAAATGTATCGCAACAACTTCCAAGATATGCGTGAATGTTCATTCAATAGAGGTTCATTGGATACTATCAAAGATGGTCTATTTATCGCTCACAATGACCATGGTGACTATGCTGGTACTTATGCTAGCCAAAAAGTAGCAGAAATCGCTTGCCACAAGACAGGTTGCGCTAAAGGTGAAGAAAATATCGACACACGTAAAGTCTTCCAAACATATGCAGGCTACCAAAGATATATCACTGCACTCAAAAAACGTGGTGAAGAAATCACAACTAGATAATCAAAAAGCACTTAATGTGCTTTTTTATTTGACAAAATCCGCAATGTTAGGCATAATGTAATCATCATTTAGGAGATATTATGGACAGAGAAGATAAACTTTTGGCGAAATGTTTAATTTTTGCAGGAAGCTTTTTATTTACAATATTGAGTTTTGTCACTTTGGTACAGACCGCACTCGACTTTGGCAATGCCAAGGTTGCAGAGCCTACTCTATTAAAGGGCGCTAACCTTACACCACTTTTGGTAGTATTCTTCTTGGTGACTATTATCGCCATCGCTATTGTGGTTGCCAGCTTTATATTCACTTTTATCAAGAATGACAAATCAAAGACTTGGCAAAACAGACTTTTGATATGCACCATTATCATGCTAGTGCTCACAGTTGCATTGTATGCTATTATGCAGTTCTCATCATACGTTAGTTATGGGGCTATCGCAAATGCTATACACAACAACACTACCGAAGATATTGTTCGTAAGTTCTACACTTCACAATTCACTAGTGCAATGATGTTGACATCTATCAGTTTGGTTATCAATCTAGTATTGATAAATACTCACAACAAGCTTGATGCTCAAATCGTAGAGAGTGAACCTGTTGTCGAAGAAGAAATCGTAGAAGAACAAACTACCAATAGTGAGCAAGACGAATTGGAAAGACAAATCGCTATGCTCAAAGAGCAAATCCACATCAAATCACTCAAAGACCAAATCGCACAACTTCACAATCAACTAGGTGACCAACCAGCACCTGCCAAAGTTGAGCCTACACCAGAGCCAACAGCCCCTGTAGAGAGTGAAGAAATTAAAGTCGAAGACAATCAAATCAATATCGAGCAAGCCCTTGCCAATGAGCCTATCATTGACCAAGTATTACACACTACACACGAAGACGTAGTGCAAGAAGATGCCGAGATTAAAGAGTTTGAAGAGATTCTTGGTCTTGACGACAATAACAATTAATCAAAAAAACTCTTACACAAGAGTTTTTTTATTGTCCTATTTTAAGATTTTTCTTCCCGGATAAATGGCTTCTTCGCCAAGTTCTTCTTCTATACGTAAGAGTTGATTGTATTTAGCCACTCGGTCAGTTCTGCTTGGTGCACCAGTCTTTATTTGTCCGCCATTGACCGCTACTGCTAGGTCGGCGATAGTCACGTCTTCTGTCTCACCGCTACGATGTGAGATGACCGTGGTATAGCCAGCCTTTTTGGCCATATTGATAGCGCTCAAAGTCTCTGTCAATGTGCCTATTTGATTGACCTTGATGAGTATAGAGTTTGCCACACCCTTTTCGATGCCTTTTTTGAGTCTTTCTGTGTTAGTGACAAACAAGTCATCACCTACCAGCTGTACTTTTTCGCCTAATCGGTCAGTAAGCAACTTCCAGCCTTCCCAATCTTCTTCGCCTACTGCATCTTCTATGGATATGATAGGGTATTTGGCACACATTTCTTCCCAATATGATACCATCTCTTCAAGAGTGTAGAGTTGTTTTGTCTTCCAGAAATAATATTTTCCGCTTTCGCCAATCTTCTCTGCTTCGTCAAACATTTCTGTACCTGCTACATCTACCGCTAGACAGATGTCTTCACCCGCTTTGTAGCCTGCTTTGTCAATGGCTTCCATTATACACTTGAATGCTTCTTCGTCATTGTCAAAGTTAGGTGCAAAACCACCTTCGTCGCCAACAGCAGTCGCATAACCCTTTGCCTTTAGTACGGATTTTAGATTGTGATATACTTCCACACACATTTGCAAGCCTTGAGAAAAACTTTCAGCCCCCACTGGCATAATCATAAACTCTTGAATATTGACACTATTGTCCGCATGCTTGCCACCATTGATGATATTCATCATAGGCACTGGCATTGTGACGCCGTCCATACCGCCAATGTATTCATAGAGTGACTTATTCTCTGCAGTTGCACCAGCCTTGGCACACGCTAAAGATACTCCAAGTATAGCATTCGCTCCTAATCTGCCTTTGTTGTGACTGCCGTCGAGAGTGATTAGTTTCTCATCAATCTTTTCTTGTGCAAATACATTCATGCCCAGCAACGCATCACGTATCTCGCCGTTGACATTGTCCACCGCTTTGTAGACGGACTTGCCCATATAGACAGATTTGTCGCCGTCACGCAATTCTACTGCTTCAAACGCACCAGTAGATGCGCCACTAGGCACACTCGCTCTGCCCACTATCTCATCATCTACAACAACGTCCACTTCTACAGTAGGATTTCCCCTGCTGTCCAAGATTTGACGTGCATAAATGTCTGTAATCTTTCCTTTTCTTTCCATATTACCTCGCTTAACAATATATTATATCTTTTGTGCAGGCAAGTCAAACCATATATCTTGATTTTTTATGTCAATTCTCTCAACGACCGCATAAAAAAATAATGTATAATATGCGCAATTCTCTTTGCATATTTTTTTGAGAATTATATAATAATTGTAAGGTGAATATTATGATAACTAACATTTTCAATATTTATTCCAACTCTTATAAAGGTATAGAAACACTTAAAGGTCTAGGATTGTCCTGTCACGA
>JBKSMV010000006.1:0-15473 GCA_046881985.1 Clostridia bacterium | reverse complement strand
TTTCAATATTTTTTCTAGTAAAATTGAGATTTTATTTTATATTTAATCTATTAAACAATATGCTACAGAATAATTTTTTTCATTAGAAATTGAAATATTTATATTATTTAATTTATATTTTTTTAGTGCATTTTTTATTATATCATTTTTTATTATTTTTGGCTCACCAGAGTCGGTGTGAGTGATACATATATCTTTCATTCCCACTTCACAATTTAGAGCCTTTCTTACCGCTTCTTTCGTAGCCCAAAATCCAGCATAATGACTACGTCTTTGAGTGGGCTCAAAAGAGTCACAATACTCAATCTCTTCCGCACTAAAAACTCTTGAGTTGCCTAGCACTTTTTCCATGCGCTCATTCTCTATGATATCGCAACCTATTCGCATATGTCCTCCTTATAGTTTTTTAGCACAAAATTGATAGTGTCCCAAGTATAGCCTTTGTATTGCAAATGTCTAATCAGTTTCTCAATACTTTTTTGGTCGGCAGGGTGAGAGAGAAAATATTTCTCTACGATTCGACTGGCAGTATTTCGGTCATCAATGTCTTCCACACTCTCATCTATTATTTCGTTTTTTACACCTGCTTCACGAAGTTTGTTTTTTATATACATTTTGGATTTTGACTTTTGCAGTGAAGCGGAGTAGGTCTTGGCATAGTTTTCGTCATTGACTAGATTGTAGTCGGTCATTTTGTCTACCAACTTGTTTACCGTGTCGGCAGAGTAGCCTTTCTTATATAGATATGTTTGCAACTGCTTTTTTGTTTTGAGTTGTCTAGACAAGAAGTTGACGGCATTGGCACAAGCCGCTAGCCATTCAGTCTTTTGTAGTGCAGACATGAACATATGCTCATCTAACTCGTCACCCACACTTATACCATACTCAACGATAGCATCAGCATGGAGTTCAAAGACTTTGTCGTCGTCCATTGTCGCCTTAAAAAGATTTGGCTGACTCTTCTTGGTGTTCTTAAGTGATACAATTTTCATATAAATATTGTATCAAATAGTTTACATTTTGTCGAGCGAAGTGATATAATGTAGCCAAGAGGTGAATATGGTTTCAATCACGATAGATGGCCCATCAGGTGCAGGAAAGTCCACAATCGCAGAGATTTTGGCGCAAAAACTAGGATTTCATCATTTGAATACTGGTGCTTTGTATAGAGCAGTCACATATGGTTGCATTCAGGAAGGCATTATGACTGACGACGAGCAAGGGGTGACAGATTATCTCAAAAACTGCGACTTGAAGGTCACTTTCCAAGACGGCGAACAAAAAGTGTATATCAAAGGTGAAGATGTCACACCTTTTTTGAGAAGCAATATTGTCAGCACCAAAACACCAATGTATTCGGTCAATATGGCAGTTAGAGAAGGATTGACCAACTATTTTAGACAGCTCTCTAATGAAATCAATCTTGTCCTAGACGGCAGAGATATTGGTAGCTATGTTTTGCCTAATGCAACATATAAGTTTTATCTTGATGCGAGCGTGTTGGAACGTGCTCGTAGAAGGTACAAAGAACTTCTCGCCCAAGGCGAAACTATCTCAATGAAAGAACTCACTAAACAGATTGAAGAGCGTGACCGCTTTGACAAGGCGAAAAAGATAGCTCCGCTGGTAGTGCCAAAGAATGCAATTATCATCGACAGCACCCACCTAAACATTGAACAGACCGTAGACGAAATGCTCAAACATATCAAGATTTAGTTAAAAATATTAAATATTATACAATATATAGACAAAAGAGACGATTTTACGTCTTTTTTGCTACAATTTTTAGTTTACCTATTGAAAATTGTGTATTAATATGGTATAATCTAAGCAAATTAGGGGGAACTTATGGCAACAAATAAGAAAAATGATACCATAACCAACGTGACAGGTCGTGAATTAGACCCACATGGTCGTTTTGATGCTAAATACAATCGTCCAAAACGTTTTTTGAGAACATTCTTCACAAAATACTTTTTGCCTTCTATCATCACTGCAGGCTTGGCTGTGGCAGCTGTAGTTGCGTTCCCAATCTTTTCCACAGCAGCCAGTCTTACAGCAGCCAACTTGGCATTAGTAGGAGCGGGCACATTTGCAGCTACATCTTGTGCAATCGGCACTGGTACACTTATCAACAACAAGCTTGGCGCTAGACGTAGAGTTAAAAAGGCTCTCAAGAAAGGTGGTGAAACTCAAGCTGCACTCTTTGACTCACTAGAGAATGAGCCAAGATTCAAAAATGGCAGAATGTATTATGCAGACAACCAACGTCGCCCAGCCCTAAAAGGCAGAGCATTTTGGCGTAGACGTGACGAATTGTGGCAATATCTCAAACAAAATCGTCACAACACAAGCGGTCGTTTTACCAATAGAGAACTCGTACAACGTATTATCGACAATGACGACACCAAGTATGTAGTAGACCTAGTAATGCTAGCAGCCAAAAAAGGCTATCTTGGCGAAGAGCAAAAGTCTTATGCCAACAATAGAGCCAATATGAAAGCTCTCAAAAATCTCAAATATATGACAGAGAGTGAAGCAGACGAATTGTTGAGTGGTATGTTGGGCATAGAAAATCATATGCGCACAGAAGGCACAGATACATACAATATTGGACCAAAAACACGTAAATCTAGAAAATCAGACACTTCTCTTATCCAAGAGATGACTGAGCCAGCGGTAGAGCATGGCGACATGACTAAGGCTCAAGAAGACGCACTTCGCAATGCCTTGGCACAAGCAGAAGTAGAACGCCAACAACGTGAAGCCATGGAGCAAATGGCACGTCAACAAGCCGAAGCAGAAAGACAACGTCAAGCCAATCTTCAAGCATCACTTGATGAGCACAATGCTACAGCACCAGCCACAACAGCTACAATCACTGAGACTTTGCCTTTGGTAGACCGCATGGTTGAGAGAGAAATCAGTTCTGACGAAAAGGTGTTTGAAGATGCAACATCAAGTTTGACTAGTCAAATTATTGACAGAGAGCAAACTCCAGTAGACACAACTATTGCATACAATGTTCCAGCTAGAGTGCCTGCCAATAAGACAACTAAATCTAAACGTAAGATAGAATTGGTATCTAACCTAAAACCTGAAGATAGAGTAATGTAGAAAGATGTCGCAACTTGCGACATTTTTTTGTTTTTATCCACAATTTACCCTATTACATATTATTACCGATTCATTTACCTTGACATTTTACCTACATTTGCATATTATCTATTTAGATGAAAAACTACTTCACAATAGGCTCATTGGAGATACATTATTATGGTGTAATCATGGCATCAGCAATGCTGATTGGCATTTTTTTGACTTATTTTTTGAGCAAAAAACGTGATGTCAAAAAGGAACACATCTTCGACCTTGCTTTGATAGTTTTGCCATTGGCAGTGCTGTGTGCAAGGGCTTATTATTGTATATTTAGTGAGCACGACTATAGTTTTGTGGAGTTTTGGCAGATAAATAAGGGCGGTCTGGCAATCTATGGCGGTGTGATAGGCGGATTTATAGGTGTTATGATTTTCTGCCTAATCCGTAAGAAAAATATTCTCGCCGTTTGCGATATTTTAGTGCCAGCACTTATCTTGGGGCAAGCACTTGGTAGATGGGGCAACTTTATCAACCAAGAAGCCTATGGTTATGCTGTCACCAACCCAGCATGGCAGTTCTTCCCATTTTCCGTCTACATTGAGGCAGAAGGCGCATGGCATTTGGCGACATTTTTCTATGAGTCAATGTGGAATCTACTCACTTTTGTAGTGCTATTGATAACCTTGATAAAATGCAAAAATCGTGGCATTCCAACGGCTCTATACTTGATACTATACGGCATAGGTAGGGTGTTTATAGAAGGACTACGTACAGATAGCCTTTATCTAGGCAATACAGGCATACGTGTTTCGCAACTAGTGAGCGGTGCACTTATACTCGTGGGCATAGGTATTTTGATTGCAATTTTAGTCAAAAATAGAAGGACAAAGGAAGTTTTGTCCCCTGATGAAAAAGTGTAATTTCTACCTACTATTGGGCTTAAATCTAGTACTATTGTCTGTAGTGTTGTTAATAATATATTTTGCTTTGCCAAAGTTAGATGTCTTTAGAGTGCAAGTCGTCATTTATACCATACTTTTGGCTTTGGCAAATACTCTATTGATACGTGGCTTGGTGCTGAAGATTGACTCATCGCTCTTTTGTGCAGTCTTGCTTTTTAGCATATGCACTATAGGTTTTGTCGTGGTGTTTGGCGACTTGACTTATGCACAAGTTTGGCATTATTATATACTAGGTTTGGCATTAGCCAATTTTAGCATAAGAATTACATTTTTCGACAGATTGCAAGGATTTTTGGGCATAATTTCCAGCGGATTTTTTATATTTTCCTTGCTTTTTTACTTGAGTTTTTATGGCATAATGTGGTATATTTTATTAGACATCGTTTGGGTTTTGACTTGTTTTGTGATTTGTAGTAAGATTATTCGTAATTGAGGTGTTTTGTGGAAAAGGCAAAAATGTATACAGAAGCGCAAGTTCAGCAACTTATTGCAGAGAAATGCAGAAAGCTGACTGATAGAGTAGAAGAGCAACGTGCTATCATTGACTCTCAAAATAGTACTATTCAACAGATTTCCAATGAGATTGCGGAGTACAAGACCAAGGACTCTACTATTTCTATGGCTATCATCAGCGCTGTAGAGAAGGCACAACAAATAGAGTCTACTAGCAAGAAACTCTACCAAATGGAAATCGAACGTATTCGCCTTTTGTATCTCAAAATGGAACGAGTACTCAAACAACTCTACCCAAAATACCCAGAACTCAAACAAAACAAAGAAATCAATGACATTATGAATAAGGTGGGAGTGGTTTTGTCATCAAATATCGCCCCAGTTAGCAGTCAACCACTCATGAAGTACGCCATGAATAGTGCTACAACTGTGGAAGACCCTATCAAAAAACTACTCAATCGAATTACCACCATTTTTGACAAAAATGAAACTCAACGTGTGACTATCAAACGTAAGCCAATCCCAGAGAGCACTAGCGGATTTGACCTAAAAGAAGCACTCAACCCAACAGAACAACTCTCTGACATTATGAAAGCATTTAATATTCAACGTGACAAACCATCTACAGACAAAGCCTAACCAGGCTTTTTTTTGTTTTGCATATATGAATATTAGTCAATAGCGTTATTCACAAGGTTATCCGATTTAAACATTGTGAAATCTATTCATATGAAAATAAATTGTGCTAAAATGAACGAAATTGGAGTTATGCTCCGTTTTTTATTGATTTTTTTTAATATAAATTGCCAAAAAAGGTCTAGTTTGTTTGATAATTTTTTCGCTACGTGATAATCTATAATTATAATTAATTATATTTTATATAATTACCAGTCGAAAATGAACGAAAGATAGGAGAAATTATGTTTGGTAATTTGAAGGATAGACTGCATCGTCACTCCAATATTGTACGTATATTGATGGTCATGTTTGGTGTGATAATGTTGATGAGTGTGTTGCTAGGTTTTGGTGCCAAGCGACAAGCATTCGCACTTTCTACTAGCACATGGGACGGCACAAGCGTTGCGTCTAGTTTTGCAGAAGGTGATGGTAGTGAAGACGACCCATACATCATATCTTCAGCCAGCGAGTTGGCTTTGTTTATGGATTCCAATTCTGATGCCAATGCACACTATCTTTTGACCACCAATATTGACTGGAACAACCAAAACTGGACATATGCACAAGAGTTTGCTGGTTCGTTTGACGGCGGACGTCATACTATAAGCAATCTCAACTTGAATGTGTCTTCTGATAGACTAGGATTTTTCCCAAGCATCAACAATGCCACTATTACCAATCTTATCCTAGACTTCAATGACTCAACTATCGGCGGCAATGCTAGCCGTGCAGGTGTGTTGACTGCCAATGCGACCAATTCAACTATTAATAATTGCGCTGTGAGAAACGTCACATTCAACGCTAGACTTACTTCACTTGCTTCAAATACAAATACATACACAGGCGGATTGGTGGGTTATGCCAACGCAACAACCATAACCAACTCTAGTTTTACTGGCGAGATTATCAATCCATCACTCAATAGCAATGTAGGTGGACTTGTAGGCTATATGTCTGCAGGTAGCATTGCAGATAGCTATGTCGTATCTGACAATATTTCTGCTACATCTACATATGCGTTGCCTGAAACTGACACCAACACATACTCACAAGTTGCCAGTGGATTAGTAGGTATGAGAGTAGGTGGCGACATTCAAAGAGTTTATGTGTCAGCCAATATTACTGCAAGTCACACCTATACTGGTGCTGACGGCGAAATTACAAAACCTACAGGCACTATTTATGCTATTAGTCAAGCACAAGGCACAACTGCAGGTGCATTCTACGATAGCGACAAAACATTTACTGCTAGCAACGTCAACACAGCAGTAGGCACAGCCAAGACTAGTAGCGAACTTACACAACTAGCAACCTACGACACTTGGGCATCAACTGGCACAAGTTTCGCAACCAACTGGGTTATAGATGGTGCAGTAAACGACGGCTACCCAGTACAAAGGTCATCTTACGGCAGAGAAATCTTGGTCAACACTCTTCTTCATGACATAGAAGGCAAAGCTATCACCACCGCTGACGAAAACTGGTCAAAGATTAGCACAACAGGTAGTGGAATGTATCTTGCACAAGACATGGGGGCTTCTGTTAGTGAGACAGCCAATATCGGCCTTGCATTTGACGGCATTGAGAACGAAAACACTATTGGCTACACCTTCAAAGGTTATATGTACAATGGTGCAATGATATCTACCGCTAGAGAGTTGTCAGTAGAAGTTAGTGATGACACAGACGGCATATATTATGCTGTGTTTACCGAAACAATCATTACCCCGCTGGTAAACATTAGAGTTTATGACCGCCAAACAGAGAAATATTATATCAACTATGGCTTGGCAGACATTACCACTCTTGATATGAATGCCGAAGACTTTGTCATAGGCGATATATATGAGTATGAGTTCAATATTACATCAAATCTTTATCAATTCGTAGGCTGGCAAGTCAATGACACTTTGCTGACTGACGACAATGTTTATGACGTAGTCAATGGCGAAATCATATACAACGGAGATAGTGGCATAGGCAACGTCTTGACTGGTGCAGTAGACAACAATTATCTCTCAACCTATGCTCAAGACGATAGAATCGAGATAAGTGCATTGCTCAAGCCAACTACATTCAAGATTAATCTTTCAGCGACTGGCACAATGGCTGACTATGGTGTACTCAATACCACCGAAGCCAATATGCAGGTAGGCGACACACTTACTATTACAGCATCAACAAATGCTCAAAATAATGACGTTGCTGTAGTATCAATCAAATACTTGTCCAATATCAAAAACGAGAAAAACGAGCCACTTTTGACTGAAATCTACCTTGCCAATAGGGTGTTGCGTGAAGTATCTGTACAATTCACACTTACACCTGAAATAGTACAGAGTTCCAGTCTTACTAGTGTAGAAGGCGGCTATGTTATACATGCATACGTAGAGTTTAGACAAGTTATAGTTATCACCACTTCTGGTATGGTAGACGACGGAGCATACACCAAGCAGTTTACCGACCTGACAGCCAAAGTTGGCGTGACTGGTATAGACTTCTCTACCGAGATGATAGCATACCAAGGTCAAAATATTCTTCTCTCATACACCAATCCACCTGAAGGTATTGAGTTGACCAAGTTCGTCAAGAAGATTGTTGACAACGAAGGTGGTGTGACATACGAAGAGTTGTTCGGTGGCTCAACCACTGAAGGCTTGTCAATGCCAGTAGACGAAGATACACACATTGTAGCCAAATATACTCGAAAAAGTTATGACTACTCAATGATGTATTTCAATAGTTCTACATTGCAGAGCTCAGCGACTAGCGAGTTGATATCTCTTACAATGATGAGCGACTTGGTAGAGTCAACAGACGAGGGTGGCAACAAAACATACTCCACCAACAAGCATTATGACCAAGTGACACTTACTGCTAGACTCGAAGACAACAAATACAAGTTTATAGGCTTCAAATGGGTGGGTGCAGAAGAAAATGTCGAGTCCGCAACTCTAGTCAAAGAGCCAACCACCGCAACTACTATCAATTACACATACCAAGTGACAGCTGACTATGAAGGCAAGACACTTTACCTAGTCTACACCCAAGTCAATATGTCACTAGACTTCACAGCAGGTGTGATAGGTGACGGCACAACCATTAACGATGCTCCAGCAGAGTTGATTCTCTATCAAGATGATGAAGCTTTGGAAGTTTTGTCTCTCAAAGACATCGTTAGAGGACGTAGACTTACACTCACAGCTCAGACCAAACCAGGATATGTGTTCGCAGGCTGGTACAAGGACGGCACACTCATCACAACAGATGCATATGCCGGCTATAATGCAAGCAACACACTCTATACACCAACAGCGATAGATGGAGTCAATGCATTTGTCATCGACTCATTCAATAGCGAATTGAGTGGTATATATTCTGCAAGATATACAAAAATCCAATACACAATCAACGTGGCTACATCTGCAGGCAACACCATTCTCACATCAAATACTCAAACAACCAACAATACTATTCAAGCCTATGTTGAGCAGACCATACGAGTAGCATACTCACCGGTTGCCAACAAAAAAATCTTGGGTCTAACTACTGAACTTGGTGGGGAAGTGGTGTTTACAGATACCATACTTCTCACGAGCGAAATCTTGGAACTAGCAGATGCCAATAATGTAGTGCAACTCTACCAAGTGTACGAAGACAAGTATCTGCTCTCTATTACGCTTACAGATAGCACAAACTGCCCAATGTCAGTGTCTATCAATGCGAGTGATTACGTTTATACCGGAGCGGTATATCTAGACCAAAACTCACACATCGTCATCACTCTAGACCCTGCACAAAATTATCACTACACTATCACAGGTTTGAGTGCAGAAGCGTTGACCGATAGCGGAGCATCATTTGTTCTAACAGCGGACACTACTATAGAAATCATCGTAGAACTTGACACTTACACTATCACACTCACTACTCAAGAAGGTTATGCCGATGCAGGCACATTTGCAGGTGCAGACACATATGCATATGGCACAAAAGCCACTATCTCTGTAGCAGTCAATGACGGCTACAAGTTTGAAAAATGGCAAAAGAAAGTCGGCACTGTATACATTGACTATGCATATTCTCTCAGTTTTACTCATGTAGTGGAAGCAGACGTAGAGTTTAGAGCAATGTTTATTGAGATGTACACTATCACAACAGCAATCAATATTGCTGACGGCGGAACTATTACTCCGTCATTCACTCTTGCCAAAGGCAACACTGCCAATATCGACGTAGTTGTCAATGAAGGTTATTATATCAAGGCATGGCACTTAAACGGCGAAGAAATGCCAGGCATGGCCAATGTCAATCGCCTTGTAGTACAAGGTAAGGCAAATGCAGAATACCTTGTCGAACTAGCCTTGGTTAAATATATCTTCAATCTTGACCAACTAAATGCGGTGTATGGCACAGGTTATACCATTTCCGCACCACAAGGCGAGCATTACGTGTTTGGTGAAAAGGTAGACTTCGTATTGACTGAAGTGCTAGCACCAATACGACTAAATGCTGTATATGCCAACATTGTACAAAAGGTGTCCAGCGCACATGTCACCGACGAACACAAGGCAGAGTTTAGTGTAACTATTGACAATGAGTTGTTTATCAACAATGTCTGCGAGATTACACTTGATTACACCAAAATCTTCAACGTGACTATTAAACAAACCAAGGCAGAAGGCAATATACCTACAATCAACTCACTCAGTTATATTTCTAGACTAGAAAATACCGAAGACGACATAAAGTATTACACCTATTCAATCCTAGACGGCACAACCATCACACTTAATACATCAAACAATGCCAAATATCTCTTTAGGGCATACTACATAATGAATGCCGGTGGGGAATATGACTTGTATTCTAATGTATATGAGAGCGAAGTGCTTATCACTGCAGATACTACAATTCTAGCAGACTATATCGGTGTAGAATACAAGATTGACTACACATACTACGTACTTAATGAAGACGACGAAGTTATCGCAGACTTCCCTGTGGAATACTTGTCCGCACCAACCTATACTTACACTTACAATGGTACAACAGACACCACTACGACACTAAGATATGGTGACAAGATTGATATCGCCATGACATCAGCACCATTTGGCACAAGTTTGCACCACTTTATGAGTGGCACAACTAATGCAACAGGCACTATCACGGTCAATATGAATATGACTAACAATATTGCAGTAGCTGTTTATCTCACACGAGATGCACTCTCAGTCAATATTGACAATATCACCGCCACCAACACTATTCAAGTGGAAGGTATGGACGTTTTGGGTGTCAGCGGACATGGCACACATTACATTGGTGATAAGGTTGAAGTTGTGCTTACCAACAAAATGTCATCATACTTTGAAGTAGTTGGCTGGAAACTCAATAATACCGACCTAAACTTCGTAGCACGAAAAGCAGGTTATGAAAAGATGACACTACAAACATATAGTGGATATCTCAAACTATCATTCGTCATCATACCATTTGATGATAGTGATAGCATCAGCCTGTCACCGGTCATTAATTACAAAGTATTCAAAGTGTCTAGCACAGTCTATGTCGATGGACAAAGAGATACAAATGCTAACCCAGTAGCGACTACAAGAGTGGCTGTCACACGTGATGGACAAACTATTGTAGATAGCACCGACCCAAGTGTAAACACACTCGTTCGTTTCAAAGACGTGGTGATTATCACTTTTGTATTCAATACAGACTATGTAGACCAATACGAGTTTTCCGAACTCACCTTGGGCGGAGTGAAACTCTCCAATCCAATCCAAAACGGCAACGAATATAGTTATACTATTGATAGCTTTGAGTCAGCCAATAGGGGTGACTATAGAGTCAAGTTCTTGAGTAAATTGTCAACCATTCATCTAATAACCAATCTCGAGAATGCTATCGAAGACGGCGCATTGACCAAAAACCAAGCCCAATATGCAGTCAATGACATAGTTCGCATCGTAGTAGATGAGAGCAAAGTGACACCAGGCTATGCATATCAAGGTTGGTATGATGGCGCAACATTGTTGACTAGAGAATATACTTACACATTTACATTTATGGCTGCACATAGTGGCAAGACATTTACCGCCATGTTCCAAGCCGTCAACTACAATGTCGAGATTCGCTCATCACAAAACGGCGGAGTATATAAGCAGATTGACGAAGATGGTGCAGGCATTGATAGTATTGTAGGTAGTGCACAATACAATGCCGAAACAGGCCTTACAATGTACTTTGTGCCAGAAGTGGCCAACGGATATCATTTGTATTCATTGGAGTACGGCATCTACAATGCTGATACAGAATACACACCTACCGATGCCAATGGTCTATACACTATAGATGCAGAGACACTCATAGGTCAATGGGTGCTAGACTTTGGTCTAGTAGCGGGATTGATAGAGAATCCAGAAGAATATACATTCGTAATTTCAGCAACTTATGACTTGCGAAAATACAATGTCATCATCTCAACCACTCTTGACGGCTCGGCTTATGACGGCGATGCTTTGCTAGAGTACAATGTCAACAATAGTGGGGCATTGACTAGTCTAATTGTCACACATGGCACAGATATAGATATTACTTTTGCCAATGTACAATATGGCTATCTACTCAGTGGCATCATATTCGCCAACGGCACTATCACAAATACCGAACTCAATTACACTATATCAGCAGTGACAGGAGCAGGCGAACTTGTCATCATGATAGAGAGAGAACGTTTTGAAGTGATAGTCAAGTCCAACAATAGCACCTTTGGTCAAGTCAGCGGTTCTGGCAGATATGCTATAGGCGATAGAGTAGAGTTTAGAGCGATAGTGCTTGGCTCTGGTTATGAGTTTGTAGGATTTAGTTATAAAGGCAACATTATCTCTACCGAAACAACTTTTGCATTCACGTTTGACGTAATGCCTGATGGCGACTACGAATACACAGCAGAGTTCAATGTTCGTTCTATTTATCTATATGCTTTCGCATACAAACAAGAAGGCAATTCATTCGTACCTATTGTTGACAATGACGGCAATCTATACAATGCACTGACATTCCAACTAGGCTCACAATATGTGACAGAAGGGTACTTTGACTTTGGTACAACAGTGACTTCATTCTTTAGAGAGATAGCAGGATACACTTGTACACAAACATATACCAAAGACTGCTTGATACAAAGCTTGTCTTTCAACATTACAGAGTCGCTTATCAAAAACTCCGTTGACGGCGGATATGAAATCAAAGTTGTCTACACAATCGACACCTACAATATGACACTAGGTAGCAACTTTAGTAATGTGTATGACACCGATGGCAACAAAATCCGTCCAGCCACACTAACTTATCGTATATTGCCAGAGTCAGCACGTAGACAAGAAGGCTCTAGAGTGGTGGAATACAATACTTCAATGAAGATTTATATCACATACCTAGACACTTCCAACTACACATTTGATGGTGTTTATGAGAATGGAGTGTTATTGTTCGCTCCAAGCGAAGTCATCTCTAGAAGTTATGAGTTTGACTACACCATTACCAAGGAAGTCCAACTCCTAGTACATTACACTCCAAAGATAGAGTTTATCAACCTAACCAATGTAGAAGGCTCACTATACGAGTCAATGTACACTTCCAATGCTCAAGGCATAAGACCTGACAAAGATATTGCTATCGTTGGCTCACTCAAACCATACCTAGTAGTCAACTACAATGGCTCAGCTACTCAGCCAGTCAATGCTGGTGCTTATGCTATCACCGTCACATTCTCTGTTGACGGATTGAAAGACATTTCTATCCCAGGTGCAACTTATGTTATTAAGCCTATAGAAATCAGCTTCTCATTCACCGGCACAGTATCCAAGACTTATGACGGCACAGCGACTATTACAGATTTCTCCGGACTCAAGTTCACAGACAATCTAATCCAACCTAATGACAAAGCATACATTACTCTCGACACAACAAATACCACAGCTAGATTTGTCTATAAAATCAGCGGTGTAAACTACAACCAGACTCAAGTCGGCTCAGGTTATACTATTGAGTTTAGTGGCATTCAATTGGCAGTAAGTGTATTGCAGTACGAAGCGAAACTCAACAACTATATCTTGTCCAACAATGGTCAAGCAGAGTTTAATGGAGTGGGCAGTATTGTCAAGAAGCGTATATCTCTAGAAGGCGTTTACTTGTCTAGCAAAATCTTTGACGATACTACTGACGTCGTATTTGCTAACAACTACACCATCTATGATAGTTATCTCAATCCACTTGACATTGTCACTGTAGGCACTGTACAAGATAATGTTAGTGTAGACTATGCCAATATTGAATACAAGTTTACTACTAAACAAGTAGGGCCAAATGTTGTGGCTAGAGGCAGTATCAAGTCTGGTACAGGCTTGCTTGGTGCTAAGGCTAATAACTACGAGTTGGTACTTCCAGATTATACTGGATTTACTATTCACCCATATCAGTTGACTGCGAGTGGAGAATATGGTAGCATCACAATCACAGACGTCAACCGCAACTTGTTCTTGCCGATTGATTTGACTGTGGTGGTAGAAACTATCGACACAATGAGTGACTCTTATAGACTGATTTACTCAGCTATTGAGCCAAATCTTGCTGGCAACAAAAACTTTGAAACAGCCTATACTATCAAACTTTTGCGTAATGGTTTTGAATACTTTATCAATGGTTCAGTTGTAGTAGAGATTTCTACCCCAGATAGTGTAGACAATGCTACTATTACTAATGTATTGCATTATGGCGAAACTATCAATGATATGTCTATCACAGCAGATACTGAAGATGTAATGTTTATGACAGGCGCACTTGGCACATTTGTCCTAGTTAGTCAATCCAATCCAGTACCTTTGTGGGTCATCATTTTGGTAGGTGCATTATTGTTCATCGTTATCATCATACTATGCATTTACTTCTTTGTAATACAACCGAAAAAGCGTGAAAAAGCATACGCCAAGTTCAATCAAATCTAATTTTACGACATAAGGAGACATTATGACAGCATTTGACATTGTGATCATAGGCGGTGGCCCGGCAGGGCTTACCGCCAGTGTCTATGCTTTGCGTGCAGGCAAAAGCACCGCCCTAATAGAAAAGGGTATGCTAGGCGGACAAGTTTTGCTGACATACGAAGTGAAAAATTACCCCGCATTTGAGAATATTACTGGCTTTGAGTTGGCAGACAAAATGTCCAAGCATGCACTAAATAATGGGCTCAAAGTCTTGAATGGCGAAGTGCTAAAGATTAGTAAAAAAGGCAAAAACTTCACTATAAAATACACCAATGGAGAGATATCTGCCAAGAAGGTGATTCTCTGCATGGGCGCTAGTGCCAGACACTTAAACGTCGTAGGCGAGAGCGAGTTTACAGGCAAGGGTGTAAGTTATTGTGCGACTTGTGACGGCAATCTTTTCAAAGGCTTGGACGTTGCAGTAGTCGGCGGTGGAGATACTGCATTTGAAGACATCAAATACCTTGCTAAACTAGCCAACAAAGTGTATGCCATTCATCGTTCTACTAACTACAAAGCCAACCAAGAACTTCAAGACGAAGTGTTAGAGTTAGTCAAGACTGACAAAGTAGTCATGATGCCTAACACCATTGTTCGAGGCATTAAAGGTGACCGCTTTGTCACACAAATAGACACCTACAATACACAAACAGACGAGTCATCAACATTAGATGTAAGGGGAGTGTTCGTAGCAATAGGCTCTGAGCCTAGGTCTGCAGTTGTCAAAGACCTTGTATCACTTGACGACTATGGCTATATCAAGGTAGACACCAAGCGACAAACATCTGTCAAAGGCATATATTCTGCAGGTGATATCACAACTACGGGGCTTAGACAGATAATTACAGCTTGTGCAGACGGCGCCATCGCAGGTAGCGAAGCGGCCAAGAGCATAAATGCTGTAGACAAAACATAATATTTTTAAGGAGAATTAATTTATGCCATCAGGTTCACACGGAGGCGGTGGTGGCGGTAGCCATAGAGGTGGTGGAGCGAGTTTCGGTGGTGGCGGTGGCTCACGTGGTGGGTCATCAAGACACGGAAGTAGTTATCACCGCAGTACTATAATTATGTGGGGCTGGGGTGGTCGCAGATATCATCTCAACACCAAATGGTCAAATACGGTTAGATCGCTATCATTTTTGCTAGTATTTAGTGTTATTTTCATGGGGTTGGGCTTAATCCAACTCATGAATGGCAACACTTTTATCAAGCAGATTAA
>JBKSMV010000005.1:0-3350 GCA_046881985.1 Clostridia bacterium | reverse complement strand
TTCTCTTCTTTATGGAAGGTGTCATAAATATTTTTGGCTACAGACTTTGATATGCCTTTTGTACTTTCAAGGTCGTCAAGAGTGGCGGACTTTACATTTTGCAGAGTTTTATATTTTTCTAAAATGATACGTCTAGTGGTAGGACCTACACCTTTGATACCGACCAGTCCGCCACGATATTCGCTCTTGTCACGAAGTTGGCGGTTGAATGTGATGGCAGTGCGGTGAGCTTCGTCACGTGCTAGTTGCAAGACTCTCAATGCATAACTGCCATGCGGTAGAAGAATAGATTTTTCGCTCTTTGGGGTAAAGACTTCTTCCAGTCTTTTGGCTAGTGAAATAATCTCTCCGTCATAACCTAGTTCTTGCTTTATCTCAAGTGCGGCAGAGAGTTGACCTTTACCACCATCGATAAGTATTAGGTCAGGTTTTGACGAGAAACTTATGTCGTTGCCATTGAGTTCTGCAAAACGGCGACGAAGGGTCTCTCTCATGCTGGCGAAGTCGTCAATAAACTCTACCGATTTAATCTTGAACTTGCGGTAGTGGGTTGGTGCTTTTTTGCCACCAAGCAAGACGCTCATGCCTGCCACTGTGCTAGTACCAAAAGTATTGCTTATGTCAAAACACTCTATTCTATTAGGTATTCGGTCAAGGTTGAGCGCCTTTTGTAGTGCGATGAGTGCACCTGTGGATTCGTCAGCTTGCTTTTTCTCTACGGCAATATTTTTTTCTAAATGCAGTTTGGCATTTTGTACACAAATATCTAGAAGGCGTTTTTTGACACCTTTTTGTGCAAATTCGTAGTTAAATCGGCGATTATATTTTTTTTGCGTCAATTCGGTTAAAATTGCATCATCTATTTGGCATGAAATGATTACTGAATCGCAGGCGTACGCATTAATTTGGTAGTATTGAGCCAAAAATTGCGATAGAAAATCCGCTTTTGACAAAGAATAGTCCTTCACGGTGAAACTATTGACACCTATCATACGTCCTGCACGTACCACCATGACACATAGAGCGGACTGCTCGCCGTTGGAGTATAGGTCAAAAATGTCGTAGTTGACAGCGCTAGGCAGTTGGGTGATGACTTTTTCTTTGAGCCGAGATAGCATTTTGATAAGGTCACGTAGTTTTATGGCTGTTTCAAAGTTCTCGGCTTCGCTGGCTAGCATCATTTTGTCTTGCAGAATGCTCTCAATCTTGGCTGTGTCGCCATGTAGAAACTTGACGGCTTCTTGGACGAGCAGGGCATAGTCTTGTTGGCTTATCTTTTTGGCACATGGAGCGGAGCAGAGATGCATATCATGGAAAATGCAAGGGCGGATAGGCTTGGAGTTTGGGGTGATATGCAGGCTACATTTGATAAGTGGGTAGGCATAATTGATGACTTCTAGCACGTCTTTGGCGCTAATGCCAGCAAAATATGGTCCAAAGAAGGTGTCTTTATTGTTGATTTTGCGAGTAAGGTCAAATCTTGGGAAGGGCTCTCGCTTGTTTAGGCGAATGTATTGGAAGTTTTTGTTGTCCTTGAGCAAAATGTTGTAGAATGGCTGGTATTTTTTGATAAGAGTGTTTTCTAGTGCCAGCGCATCATATTCGCTACTCACTACGAAAAAATCAAGGTCGCATATATGGTCTACCATGTGTTGAACTTTTGGCAGTTTTTCGGTGTTGAAGAAATATTGAGATACACGATTTTTCAATTTTTTCGCCTTGCCGACATATATGACTGTGCCTTGCGCATCTTTCATAAGATACACTCCCGGTTGCATTGGAAGTGTCTTGATTTTTTGCTCAATGGTGCTATTCATAATTTTATTATAACACAAAAATTAAATTGTGCTATATATAATTTCTACGAAATATAATATTGTATGACAAAGTTCAAAAAAATCTCAAAATCCATTTTTATCATACTTTTTTCGTGTTTTTTAGCCATTTTACCTGCATTTATTTTCAAAGATATAAGTTTTTACCTTGATGTCAATGCCAAAAAAGACAATTTGAGTCTACTCACCATTTGGCATTGTGAGACTCATGAAGGCGGTAAACAAAGTAGGTTGTCTTATCTCAAGATTCTAGCGACAGAGTTTGAAAAAGAGTATAAAGGCATTATGGTTTATGTCCGCCTACTCTCACCAGACGAAGTGGAGAGCCTATTGTTAAAAGGCGAAAAGCCTGACCTATTGTCTTTTGGCTCAGGAGTTGATGTGAGTGTGGCGAACTCACTTTTGGGACTAAATCATGAATATGGTGTGAGAGATGACTTTTTGTCGTCTGGCAAGGTAAATAAACACTTGCTTGCACTACCTTATATGGTGTCTGGATATGTGTATGTTTTACGTGAAAGTCAAACTAATCCACAAGAGTATATCTCGCAAAATGTGGACAAAATACTAACTGCCAACACGGGTCGTGTGTATTATGACAAACAAAACTTCAACTTAAAAAACACTTACACGTCATATCAGGCTTATGTTGAGTACAAAAAGGGTGATGCACCAATATTGCTCGGCACAATGCGTGACGTGGCAAGGCTGACGACCAATGGGCAGGGAAATTATCAATATATACCTGCAGAGTATACTAACCTGGCGCAATATATAGGTAAATGCAAAGATAGTGAAATGGCAGACAATTTTATTGCCAAACTTTTTTCGCCTAGCGCACAATCCAAATTGGTAGACATGGGTCTCTTTTCGCCTAACTACAGAACTAAACAATATTATTCTAGTCCGTATAGTCAAATAGAAGATGTGATAGCGAAATTGGAGTTGGCAAGGTTATGGTAAAATTGAGAAATGGTATTGTATTAGAAGATGAGCCAATGAGCCGACATACGTCTTTTCGTATAGGTGGTCGAGCCAGGTTGGTTAAGACTGACAACATTGTGGACGTGATGAGTATAATGCTTGACTGCAAAAGAATTGACAAAAAAATCTATCTAATAGGTGGTGGCACTAATTCGCTGATAAATAGTGGCGACCTAACAGCCACATTTTTGTCATATACAGACAACACTATTTATATAGACAAAGGAAACATTGTCTGTTCGGCAGGTGTGACGATAGCGGAGTTTTTGCGATTTTGTGTAGTGCACTCAATCACAGGTTATGAGTTTATGTCTGGCATACCTGGCACTATGGGTGGAGCGGTCAAAGGTAATGCTGGTGGAGTGAATGTCGCAATCGGTGACTATGTCTTGGGAGTGAATCTGCTAATGACTAGTCACGATATATGCGGTGTACGACTGACTAGTCATTTAGATAAAGTCTCTAAAAAAATCACAAAAAAATTAAATAAAAAAATAATCACTAAAATTAAGGTAAAAAATATAAAAATAA
>JBKSMV010000004.1:0-5608 GCA_046881985.1 Clostridia bacterium | reverse complement strand
CTATCAAAACGTATTATACCACATAATGGCACATTTGTAAAGGCAAAGAAAAATAAGGCTTATGCCTTATTTCTTATGTTTAAGTTCTTCTTCTAGTTGAGCGATGCGAGCTTTCATTTCGTTGTATTCGCTCTGTCTAATGCGAATATATTTATCGCCTTCAACACTCATTTGTGCATCTTCTGCAGAGTAGTTTTTCTTGGACATAATGCCAAGTGTGCATATTAGCGCCAACACTACCAAGCACACTACTGCAAAGCCTTGCCATACTCCGCTGTATTTGAATAGATTGATGCCAAACACTAGAAGTGTAAGCACTATGTCAATAACTACAACGAGTGCATAGGTTGCAATTTGAAGTGGCTTTTGCTTGTTGCCAAGCTTGATAGCAAAACTAATGATGATGTTGAAGAACACTGTAGCAATAGCCAATACACCAGTAATCCTAGTAAACCAACTACCTGTAGGAATTGGCGCCCAATACAAGATGAGTGCGAACAATGTAAGCACTCCCAATAGTCCCAAGCACACGTAAGAAACTATTGGCTTCACTCTCAAGAAACTAACTGCACTTATAGCAAAAGCACTAGCGACGGCAATTGTACTAAATGATAACAAAGCATATAGCCCCATTCCAGAGAAAACTTCTAGTCCAAAGATTGCTCCAATAAGCATGAGAACAGCCAAACAAGTAGATGCAATGGCTGTAATAGTCAAAATCTTTTTTGTTTGTTTCATAAAAATTACCCCTTTTGTGATTATATTATTACAAAAAAGTATTTCAATGTCAAATATTTTTATACTTTTGCGTAATTCGTAGTGTATCGACTGAAAGCTATGTAGTTGTTTGTGCCATACACATAAGTGTCATAGTTGGCACTACCTGTGATGGCGTCCATGCTATACTTACCTGCTAGTCCGCCAACAATTGCATAGTTGCCAGAGTTTAGGTAGCCAGTGATAGTTCCTGTGAATGTGCAATTGGTTAGTGTAGCACCATCTTCTATGAATCCCACTACTCCACCTACATATTTGGCTTGGTCCCAGTTGATTGTGCCGGACACATTTAGATTGGTGATAGTTGCATATGATGCTAGTCTGCCAAATAGTCCAACATTCTCGTACTGCTCTGTGATTGTAAGACCGCTAATTGTCTTGCCATCGCCGTCAAAGTGTCCGTTGAAACAACTTCCCACTCCACCTTCATATCCTATTGGTGTCCAATTGATTGTTAGGTCATTGGCATCGGTTGAGATGTCTATGTCGTTAACTAGTATCCACCAATATTCATCTATCATGCCATAGGCATTGTAATATGCTTGCATTCCTTGTAAGTCTGCAGTTGTTTTGATTTGATATGGGTCTGCTTGTGTTCCGCCACCATCGAAGCCAGTTACTTGTGCATATTTCACCAATGACTTTACTATAGGAAAATCATTATTTAGCCCATTTACATACACAAAGTGTTCATCAAAATCTCCCATTTCATCAAAACTCGACCTTTCTCTCATTTGGTCGGATGTAAGACCCTTGTACTCAGTCCAGCCGTCAAAGCCAGACAAGGTATTATTGTAATAAAATGATTTGAGATTTAATAGTTCAACCAAGGTGAAGGAGCCACCGGGAATGCCCATATACGAGACTTTCTCGCAATTGAATTTAGTGTTGATAATTATGTTTTTTATTGCGAGCCCCATTTGATTGCTGTCGGAAACGGTGTTGTCGGCATATGAAACGAAATCGGCAATAAAAGCGTCCACCGCAATGTTACTGTTAACTACGGTAACGCTGCCATTAACGGTGCAATTAGCTATTACTCCAGGGCCATGAAAAGCGCCTACAAAACAAGATATGAGATCATAGGAGCTGAAGGGGGTAACACAATAACAATATATCTCACCATCAAAACTGCATTGATCAATCCATATGTGTGTATCCCTCGAAAGCCCAATAAATCCTCCACAGGCAAAGCTATTAGTGTTGGCTATAGTCATCGTTCCACCATATTGACAAGCGGTTAGACTGACGTAAGATTTATCTCCTACGTCTTCATTCCATAGTATAGCAAATATTCCACCAATATAACATTCGTCATTAGAAGCAGAGATATTTACTGAACTTATAAGATTACTACCAGAGCTCCCATTGCTACGCGTTCCAAGAGTGGCCTTGGCGGCAATACCTCCTACATAACTGTAAGAATACCTATATTGATTGGAGTATACTACAGTAATATCGCCTGAAGCAATGATATTTGTAAGTGCGTTACTCTCTACTATTCCAAAGACACCTCCTATCTCTAGTGGGGGGGTGTCTAAACCTCTATCAATTATATTTATATTAATATCGATGTCTTCTACAATACAATCTTGTATAGTCGCATTGTAAGCAGCTCCTATAAGCCCGCCTAAACAGAAACCTTCATCATCGAGAGACACTTCAACAGATAATTTGGACACCTTACAACAACTAATTTCACCACCATAAGATAATTTTACTAGACCGCCAAACGTCCCGCCAGCCACTTTCCGTGTAGAACTATAAATGACGTTTATATTCTTGAGAACAAAATTGTAATCGGCAACGCCAAAAACTTCGCAAGATACGTTCGCTATAATGTAATTGCCGCCATCATAACGTTCTGAAAAAGGATTTTCCACGTTGCCTATAGGATCCCAGTAAATATTGTTCAAATCAATATTCACAGTCTGCAAAAAATAGGCGCCGGAGTATGCACGTCCACCTTCATTTGTGCGGTCTCTTAAATACGCCAAATTGGCAGCACTTTCTATTAGATATGGGTCGGCTTTGTTGCCACTACCATTTGTCCACTTGGTGGCACTACTGCCGTCCCAAACACTAGCATTTAATAGCTTTCGCCCTCCCCCTAGTCGGGTGTCGATTCGCTTGCCTACTTCGATTGTGTTTGTGGGAGCAGTAGTGTCTTTCTTGAGTAAGAGTACTAATGTAGTTGTGAGTATGGCTACAAATAGCACTGATACTATAGTAATTATCGTAAATCTTCTACGATTCTCGTGTGTAATTGATTTCATACACTACTATTCTCCTTTTCTTTAATTTTGTTGTATATAGTATAAACTATTTTGACATAAAAAATCAAATGTTTTTGGGGGTTTTGTCTAAAAAAATAAAAAAAAGAGGTTGAAACCTCTTTTGATTTAAGCCTTAGCCTTTTCGCAGATGCTAGCGAAAGCTGTTGGGTCGTTAGTAGCCATATCAGCCAAAACCTTGCGGTTAAGTTCGATATTGTTCTTCTTAAGACCAGCAATCAACTTGCTGTATGTAGTATCATTCATTCTGCAAGCAGCATTGATACGTACAATCCAAAGAGCTCTTTCGTCACGTTTCAAGTGCTTACGGCCAACGTATGCATAGTTGCCTGACTTCATCACTTGTTGACGAGCTGGACGATATAGAGTGCTCTTTGAGCCACGGTAGCCTTTAGCTGCCTTTAAGATTTTTCTGCGCTTCTTCAAAGCATTTACACTTCTTTTAATTCTCATAATCTTACCTCTTATTTAACTAGCATTGTACGTACTGTGCGTGTTTCTTGTTTTGAAACGTATCCTGTACGACGTAGATTTCTCTTTCTAGCTCTCGACTTTTTATCTAGCTTGTGGTTTTTGTTCATTTTTGCGTGTTTGATTGTGCCGTTTGAGTTGATGCTAAATCTCTTTGATACGGCCTTTCTTGTCTTCATTTTAGGCATATTCTTTCTTCTCCTTATTTCTTTGCCAATGGTGCAATGAACATGATAATATTTCTGTCCATTACTGATGGCGCTTTTTCTACTGTCCCATACTCTTTCACTAGTTCGGCAAACTCTTGACATACTCTAACGCCAATCTCTGGACGAGCTTGTTGTCTGCCACGCATACGTATAGACACTTTAACCTTGTCGCCTTCTGCCAAAAACTTCTTAACGTTATTCGCTTTGGTCTCTAGGTCGTGTGTGTCGATGGTCATAGACAAAGACATCTCTTTGACTTTGACTATCTTTTGATTTTTGCGTTGATCTTTGAGTTTCTTCGCTTGCTCAAACTTGAATTTATTGTAATCCATAAGTTTGCATACAGGTGGTTGACCATTTGGTGCTATCATCACCAAGTCCACGCCTGCTTGTTCTGCCATTCTATTTGCTTCTTCGGCAGAAATGATGCCGAGTTGCTCGCCTTGCTCGCCTATTAGACGAACTTGAATGCCTGCAATCTCGTGATTTGTCGCTTGCTCTTTTATAACAATACCTCCAAAAAAAAGTGAGACTTGCAAGAAGCCCCACTCAAAACGAAAGAAGTTATATTTCTATAACGAATAGTACCGCCGTCACTCATGCGCTCCGGGGTGAGAAGTGGAGTCTTCTGCTTTTCGTTTAGTATATTACCACTTTGCATTTAATATGTCAATACATTTTTGACAATTTTTAGTCATTTAGTGTGCAATTTTTGATTTCTGTGTGTAGTTTGTCCAAAAACTCACTAAGTTCGATGCCACGAAGTTCTTTATTTCCACGCATACGAACGGTAATTTTACCTGCTTCTGCCTCTTGGTCGCCCAAAACTACCATGTAAGGCACTTTCATCTTGGCACATTCACGGATTTTGTAGCCAATTTTCTCATTTCTGTCGTCCAAAGTGACACGAATGCCGGCATCTTTCAATGCAGAATACACCTTGTTGGCATATTCTAGACTACTTTCGGCAATATTCATTACCCTTACTTGCTCTGGAGCGAGCCATGTTGGTAAAATACCCTTTGTTTCTTCCAATACAAATGCTACGAATCTGTCCAAAGAGCCCAAAATCGCTCTATGAATAACTACTGGACGTTGTTTTTGGTTGTTTTCGTCAATATATTCGAGCTCAAATCTCTCTGGTAGTTGGTAGTCTAGTTGTACGGTAGACAATGTCACGTCGTGACCGATGGCGCTCTCTACTTGGACGTCAATCTTTGGTCCATAGAAAGCCGCTTCGCCTTCTGCCTCATAATACTCTGCTCCGCTATTGATGATGATTTGACGTAGTGCACTTTCGCTCTTTTCCCACAATTCGTCATTACCGAAGTATTTTTCAGTATTGTTCTTATCTCTTAGAGATAGGCGGAACTTAAAGTTTTTGAAGCCAAAGTCGTTATATACGTCCAAAATGAGTTTGATTACACCTTCTACCTCTTGCTCAATTTGGTCAGGACGGCAGAAAATGTGTGAGTCATTCTGTGTAAAGGCTCTAGTTCTCTCAATGCCACACAATGCACCGCTGGCTTCGTATCTAAAGTCATTGGCAATCTCTGCCATACGTACTGGCAAGTCTTTGTATGAGTGCATGAAGTTCTTGAACATTACCATATGGTGTGGGCAGTTCATTGGACGAAGGACGTATGATTCGTCTTCGAGTTTCATCTCTGGGAACATATCGTCTTTGTAGTGGTCCCAGTGACCAGAAGTCTTGTATAGGTCTACATTACCTAGAGATGGTGTCATAACGTGCTTGTATCCTAGAGAAATCTCTTTGTCTGTAATGTAGTCGCTCAGTGTTCTACGTACGATAAAGCCGTTTGGCAACCACATTGGCAAGCCTCTACCTACAAGGTC
>JBKSMV010000003.1:0-7761 GCA_046881985.1 Clostridia bacterium | reverse complement strand
TAACTACTATACCCCAAAGTATAATGTTCCATTCTAGCATCATGGTCAGCCCTACACCAAAAGTCAAAATGCCGACTACACCCATAACTAGTGCTACAATGATAGGTGTGTTTTTTACCTTAAAATCTAGTCGTCTCAATTTCTCTAGTTTTCCACTAGAAGCAGTGGGCTTGATATATGCATTGCGTATGCTCTCAATCTCTTTACGCTCTTCACTAGTTGGAGCGACATAATTGTATTCAAAATCATTATTTTTCATATTGTTTCCCATTAGATCTAATCCTTTTTTAGTTTGATAATAAACGTGCTACCCACACCCACTTTACTCTCGACAGATATTTCGCCACCGATAAGGTCTATAACCTTTTTGACCATGGCAAGCCCCAGACCATTGCCTTCGTTTGAATGAGAACTATCGCCTTGATAAAACTTGTCAAATATATGTTCTCCAACTTCTTGACTAATGCCACAACCACTATCTTTCACCCTAACTACAGCATAGTCGCCTTCACTCTTGAGAGAAATGCTGATTTTGCCTTCTCTGTCAGTAAACTTGATAGCATTAGATATGAGATTGTTAAACACTATCTCCAAAAGGCTTGCTGAAGATGTTATCTTCATCTCATCAATATTGCAGTTGAGTTTGATATTTTTGCTTTCGAACAACTCTTCAAAACTCAAGGTACAAGTACGCAACAATTCTGCAAGGTCAATCTCTTCAATCTCTGGCACAATCTTTTGATTTTCTAGTTTGTTGAGTTTCAATATGTTTGAGATTAGGTCAGAGAGTTTCTTGGTCTGTGTGACCAAGCCCTTTAGATATTCGTCACGATTTTCTTTGCTAAGTTTGTCGCTCTGCAATACTCGTGCATAGTTTTGTATAACGGAAAGCGGAGTCTTTATCTCATGCGAAACATTAGATATGAAGTCATTTTTGAGTATTTCGTTTTTACTCAGCTCCGCCGTCATCGTGTTGATATTCTGGAATATGAGGTCGTATTCGTCGTATTTGATATACTCATGCATTGGCATCAACTTCACACTAAAGTCCCCCGCCGCAATACGTTCGGTGGCATTGAGTATAAGTTGCACCGGGCCATCAATCATGTTGCGTCTGCGCACCATGTCAAAGATTGTGCATAGCATCGCCCCCACAGCAATAATGCCCAACACAGCAAGCACCACAAATATTGTCTTGTGTGTATGCTTGGTAGCAAAATAGTAGACGAAAATAGACATTGTAGATGTCAAGCCAATCGTAAGGAAGAATAGAAAAAATCCAAATATTGACGGATGATGTTTAGTCTGCTTTCTCATTTCAGCACCACCTTGTAGCCTAGCCCATGTACAGTCACTATCTCAAATCCGTCACAACTAGATGTCTTATCTCTCAATTTGGCCATATAGACGTCGACTGTACGTGAAGTGGCTGACGAATCATAGTCCCAAAACTCTTCCATGAGTTGTGAACGGGTAAATGTCGTCTTTGGATAGGACAAAAGTTTGAACAATAAGTCAAACTCTCTAACAGTTAGGCTCAACTCTTCGCCATTTAGGTATGCCGTATGCTCTACATTGTCAAGAGTGAGATTGCCCACAGACAATATTTGGCTAGTAGCAATGTTTGTACGCCTGAGAATTGCCCCTATTTTCAACACCAAGTCGTCCATATCAAAAGGTTTGACAATATAGTCGTCAATGCCCAGTTTGTAGCCGAGTTGCTTGCTAAACTTATCATCACGTGCCGTCATAAATATGATTGGCAATAGTTTGTCCTTTTCCCTTATGCGCTCTACCAAAGTAAATCCGTCCATGATAGGCATCATGATATCGCTAATGACCATATCATAGTTATTGCCCTTTAACTCTGACAGAGCTTCGACACCATTGGTCACACCCTTTACTTCATGGTCAAAAGTACAAAGATATGTGCATAATGTGCCATTTAACTCTCTATCGTCTTCTACTACCAAAAGTTTCGCCATACTTACTCCTTATGTTGAGTATATAATAGCATATTTTGAGCCAAATATATTGGCCGTTTTGTAAAAGTTTTGTAAAATCACTACAAATATAAGCTTTTGTATTGTCACTTTTTTTGAGAGTAGTGAATAGCATGATATTGAGCGTCAAGATAGACACCACTATCGGTGCAATGACGCCAATACTTTCAAGGAGAAGATATGGAATATATCGAAAGAGAAATGGAGTACAACTACACCCCATCTCACAACGACCATGACTGCGAATGTCACAAAGACATCAACGTATGCTGTGACTGCAAGTGCAAAGCAGAAAGGAAGCCTTGCCGTTGTGAAAACCGTGACGACTACGACAAAAATAATAAGTGCAATTGTCCTAGAAAGCGCAAATATTATGGCAACAAGCCAAACAATAAATATGACTCTTGTGATAAACAAGGCAAGAGAGATGATTGCGACTTCGACGATAGAAAATACGATTGCCGTAATAACGAAAGAGAAGAAAAGCCTAGTCACAACAAGCGTTGTGATTATGACGATAGATGCAATGGCAAGTATGACGACAAACACGATAACAAATGTGACAAAAAGCCAGAAAAGTGTTGTAAAAACAAATGCAACTGCTGTTTCTGCAATATGTTTGGCAACTGGGGTCGTTAATCAAAAAGGTAGTCGGCTAGACTACCTTCTACATAAGAAGTTGCTTTCTCCTGCAACTTTTTTTTATTTTTTACTATTGCACTTCAAACCTTACACTCACACTCACGTCGCCATCTGCAACTGACGTTATGCGTAATGTATAACTGCCTACACTAGTAATCTTGAATACTATCTTTGGTGAGCCGAGTGTAATTACACTTAAAAATTCATCAACCAACATGTCATAGTTGTATAGTGCCAAGGCGACACTTTGATTAGTCATATAGTCTTCGCCTTGCATGATATAATACTCAATCTCTATGATAGAATTGACGCTCACCACCTGTATTTCGTCGCTAGTTTTAGGCAAAGAAATGTATTTCTCTGGCATTGGCAAGACGTTGACCACTATCTCATCACTTATCACCAATCCATATGCGGAAGATAGACTAACTTTTATAGTCGTACTGCCCAACTTGATAGGTCTAAACACTCTACTATCCAAGTCCAACTCACATACTCCACTAGCGGAATAAGACACTATTGGATTAGAGTAAAATGTAGTATTAGTTTTGGCATACAGGTCTAGACAATTACAAGCTGTATCTTCGCCCAAATATATATTTATTTCGTTTTTGGTAAAGTTGACAATATAGTCAGGATTGGCGATGACATTCAACTTCATTGTGTCACTAGTGGTTTTGTCTTTAGATACAGCGATAGTAAATGTTAGAGTATAACTACCTATCGAATAACTCGTGACATAATCATCAGTAATAATCACCCTATCGTCATCACAACTCACACTTGGCAACACTTCACAATTATCAGGCGAGATATTGTACAGACTATTGCCAAAGGACAACTTATCGCCTACACCTATAGACACTTGCCTAGTCTTGAGAGTAAAAGTGTCACAATAGACAAATTTGTCTTGACTGCGAAGAAGCAAAAATAGGCTTACACCAATGGCTATAAGGCATACCGCTGTCACTATTATGCTCAAAACATGCTTCTTCATAACTTATTTAAGTTATTTATACCATAAATTGATTTGCATTGCAATATTCGACAATAATATTTAGCAAATAAAAAAACCGCACAAGGCGATTTTATATCTCTGTTCTATTTTTGAGTGCACGAGTGAGCGTCAGTTCGTCAGCATACTCGAGTTCACTACCCATGCTGATACCTGTAGCCAAACGAGAAGTCTTGACACCTAGTGGACGAAGCAAGTTGGCAATATACATAGCAGTCGCTTCACCTTCTACGTCTGGGTTGGTAGCGATGATAACTTCTTGGATTTTGTCCTTGGCGATACGAGTGAGCAAAGATTTTAGGTTTAGGTCGTCTGGTCCTTTGTTGTCCAATGGGCTAATCACGCCATGCAAAACGTGGTATGCGCCCTTAAAGTCACGCACACGTTCTAGAGCATTGATGTCTTTAGGCTCGGTGACTACACAAATGATTGGCTCACTAGCGCCCTTTTCACAGGCAAGGCAAACTTCTTGGTCAGTGTAGTTGCCACAGATTGGGCAATAGTGAATCTTGTTTTTTGCGTCCAAAATGGCATTGCTAAGGTTATTGACCCATTCTGGATTGCCTTTGATGATAGTGTAGGCATAACGTTCGGCAGTTTTTTTGCCCACACCGCCGAGTTTGGTCAGTTCGTTAATCAGTCTTTCCAACGGCTCGACAAAGTTGTTCATTACATCAATCCCCCAAGCATGTTAGAATAAGGTCCCATAATCTCGGCTTCAAGTGCTTCGGCTTTTTTGAGTGCTTCGTTGTATGCAGCCACAATCAAGTCTTCCAACATTTCTACGTCGTCTGGGTCTACGGCTTCACGTTTGAGTTTGACACCAGTCAAAAGTTTTTTGCCAGACATGGTCACTTCTACCATTCCGCCACCAGCAGAAGCAGTCACTGACTGCTGTGCAAGGTTGTCTTGTGCTTTTTGCAAGTCTTCTTGCATTTTGCGGGCTTGTTGCATGATTTGTTGCATATTACCGCCGAATCCGCCTCTAAAATTATTCATAATATCTCCTTTATTCTATCCTAAAATTGTTAGGGAAAATCGCCTTTAGGTCATTGGTAATCTCGTCTGGTGAGCGCTTGGTTTCGTCATAGACAAACTGCAATGCACCCACGTTGTCAAAGTTTTGCTTGACTACCTTCAAGAGAATACTACTTCTCTCTGGATCGTCTAGTATATCTTTGCTACTCTTGTCGCTCACTCTCAAAACTAGCATTTCGCCTTGGTGTTCTACTTTATAGATATTCTTGCAAGCGCTGGCTAGTGCAAAATATTTTTGGTCTTTGACTGCCAAAAGCACTGCTCCCCACCTACGACTGATATTCTCAGCCGTCTCTACACTGGGAGTTGGTAGTGTGGGTGTAGCCTTGGTCACTACTGGCTGTGGTGCGGTGACATTTACCACTCCGCCCGCCTTGATACAAGTGCTCTCAAAGAGAAGTTGTGGGTCGAGAGAAAACTTAAGGTCTAGTTCTATACCAGACAAAGTGTTGAATGCATGAATTATGCGCTCTACGTCCACATTTTCGACCAATTCGAGCATACTCGAAAGAGCATTGCTTGTCAAATGCAAAAGCGACAAATCTCTCACTCCACTCTTGATAAGTATCAAGTTGCGAAGCAAGACGCACAAGTCTTTAAGCAAAATGCTGAGATTTTTGCCTGAGTTTTTGAGTTCATTCATCTGCAAGAAAATCTCTTTGGCATTGCAGTCAAATATAGATTTGGCTAGCGGAAGTAGAGTTTCCACACTTGACTTGCCTACGATTTTGAGGGTCTTGTCCGCCGTCACTTTGCCTTCACTAAATGCCACCACCGCATCAGCGATGCTGAGAGTGTCACGAGCACTGCCGTCACCTGCTGTGGCGATAATCTCACAACTCTCGTCGTCTATGTCCACTCCGCTGTCGGCAAGTAGTTTCTTGAGTAAATCTACCAACAACTTGTTGTCCAATAGGTTAAACTCAAACTTCATCACTCTAGAAAGAATAGTGGCAGGAAGTTTGTTCATCTCGGTAGTACAAAGTATAAATACCACATTGGCAGGTGGCTCTTCAAGAGTTTTGAGAAGAGCATTGAATGCGCTATCTGTCAGCATATGCACTTCGTCAATTATATAAACTTTACGTTTGCCTATAATGGCAGGGTATTTGACACTTTCTCTAAGGTCACGTATCTCGTCTACTCTATTGTTGCTCGCTGCATCTATCTCGAGAATGTCTGTATTGTTGACTTGAGCAAGTCCCTTACATACTTCGCACTCGCCACATGGTGAGCCGTCTTGGTTGTTTAGGCAGTTGATAGCACGTGCAAATATTTTGGCACAAGTAGTCTTACCAGTACCACGGCTACCAGTAAACAAGTATGCGTGACTGATTTCGTCCTTTTTGACTTGGTTTTTGAGCGTTGTGACAATGTTGTCTTGACCTATCACTTCATCAAAAGTTTTAGGTCTATATTTTCTATATAATGCCAAGTGCATATCTATTCCCCTTTTATGATTTTGTCCTTATTTTTGAGCAAGATTTTTTTGATGGCTTGCAATCTGTTATCCACATTCTTGGTGCTAATGTGCAAAAGTTGTGCTATCTCGTCATATTTGTAGCCTGCCAAATATTTTTGCAGGACTTGGTAATCGCTGTCTTTGAGCAAGGCCTTGATAGTCAATGTCCTTGCTTTGTCCATTTCTCTACTAACAAAGTCTGCCACAAAGTCGTCATCACTGACGGCAACGATAAGACCTGTCTCTTTGCCACCCACCAATGCACCTTCGTTGTCGATGCCAATGGTAGAGTTTAGTAGGCAAGCCTTTTGCCTATTTTGTGCTCGGTAGACAGACAAGAGTTTCCTTTGAGCACAAAGATATGCAAAACTTTTGAAGTTGTCATTCTTATTTTCGTCATAGCTATTTACGGCTTGGATTAGTCCAAGCATGGCTTCTTGCATCAAGTCGTCGCTGTCTAGCCCTGTCAAGAAAAATTGTCTACACAATGACTTGAGCATAGGTCGACACTCATCAATGATGCTCTCTATAGCCAACTCGTCACCCGCCTTGGCTAGTTTGATGTCCAACATTATATTCTCCTTTGACGCACTGCTTCATACACAGCGATTGCGCAGGCATTGGACGCATTGAGAGAGTTGACTTGCCCACTCATAGGCAAGCTAAGCACTCCGTCGCAGGTTTCTTTGGTCAATCTATGCACACCAAAACCTTCCGAGCCGACAACGAGAGCCAGCCCACCTTGTAGGTTTGTAGAGTAAATATCTTGTCCGTCCGCCTCCAAAGCATATACCCAGATATTTTTGTTTTTTAATGTTCGAATAGTTTCATTTAAGTTGGTCACCATAGCAATCTTCATATTTGCTATAGCACCAGCACTTGTAGTGTAGACCGTTTCGTTGACATCACAGGCACGATTTTTGGGTAATATTATACCGCTGACGCCAGCACATTCACAAGTACGAATGATACTGCCCAAATTGTGTGGGTCTTGTATGCCGTCAAGTATGACAATGAAAGGATTGCCCACATTGTAGATATCTTCCACATCACAATATTTATACTCTGGCACAAAGGCTACCAAGCCTTGTGGTTTTTTACTCTTTGTTAGACGTGCCATTTGCTTATCGTCAATAGTTTCATGTGGTACTTTTTGATTTTGCACCAAATATTGCAACTCGTCGTCAAGCGGTTTGACCGATAGCACTTTTTCTACACGTTTACCAGCACGTAAAAGTTCGGTGATGGCATTTCTTCCGCTAATTATCATATCTTATCTCCTATGCAAAGATTGACCGCTTGATCCATGCGTTGCTTGTCGTCTGTCAAATACCAATACCCAAACAATGCTTCCAACGCTGTAGCCATGCTGTATTCTGCAATGGTGCTACTCTTTGGCACATTGTTGGGGCTGATATTCCTAGCACGTAGGTAAATATCTCGCTCTATCTCTGTCAAGTTTGGCTCTAAAATGGTCATCATTTCTGCTTGTGCTTTGGCACAGACCAATTTGTTGGCAAGGCGGTTGAGTTGACCAGCATTTAGGTCGTGAGAAAGTGTCAATCTGCTACGTACCAGCACACTAAAAACGCTGTCGCCCA
>JBKSMV010000002.1:0-1645 GCA_046881985.1 Clostridia bacterium | reverse complement strand
ATATGCTACCACAAAATTAAATAAAAATCAATGCTTTTTGGCCATTTTTAATATATTTTTATAAATAATTTTGCTGTAGCCAAAGCATCAGCCCATGCTCTATGAGCATTTACTAGCGGAATATTGAAGTGATTGACCAATGTGCCTAGTTTGTAATTACTTACTCCCCTTACAGTATTCCTTGCCATAATGAGTGTATCCATACGTGGATTGTCAAAATTGTAGAGCAATTTTTTGGCAGTCTTATCGACAAACTTAAAGTCAAAGTCTTCTAGGTTGTGACCAACCAATGTTGCACCATGACAATACTTGTAAAAGTCTGGCATGACGTTATTTATGCTTTCGCAATTTTCAAGCATTTCATTGCTAATGCCGGTTAAGTTGGTGATTTCTTCTGAAACTGGGAAACTTGGCTTGATAAGTACTGAAAATGTGCTTACTATTTTGTCGTCTTGTATTTTGACTGCACCTATCTCGATAATCTCATCAGTTTCTGGGCTGAGTCCTGACGTTTCAATGTCGAAAACCACATATTCGCCCTTCATTTTGTCATTTTTGATTTCGTTTTCGCCAAAAATGTCTACTTGTGTGTTGTCCACGAAAGGCTCTGGTGTGACAATGTGGTAATCTTTGTTTACACTCTTGTATATAATCTTATCTTCGTATGTTTCAAACTCACACAAACACATCTCGTTGGCAGTGAATGATAGTTTGCCTTGATATTCCTTAAACTGACCACGCATCGCCACTTTATCACCGGCTTTCAACTTGGACAGACTCTCAACGTCTTCGGCTCTACAGAAAATGCTGACATACATTATCTTACCCCTTTCACTAATAGATATGGTGAAATATGGTCGTTCTTCGGTGGTTTCTACTCCGTCTTTGACAATCTTTTTGTTGAACTTGCGCTGTTCTACAAACTTGACTTGTCCGCATATCACAATGTCTTTGATAGGCTCTTTGACAGAAGTAAAGTCTATCGCTGTAGAATAGTTGTTTTTGCCTACTACATTAATCTTGTTGGTAAGGTTGTATACTATATTTTGAGTTGGGGTTTGTGATGACTGCATAAACTCTCTATGCTTCTCTATAGCGTTTGAATTATCGTCTAATGTGCCCTTATCTACAAAGCCTACACTAGCATTGCAAAAGTATTGCTTCTCTAGAATGGCTTTGATTTCTCTAGATTTTTCTGTTTCTTCTGCATATTTTTTGGTCACATCAGGCAATGCTATTGTGACAGAGATGTCTTTGCCACCCATACTCTTGACATTGATATCTGACATATTAAGAGTGCGTGCGAGTGAAGGTATCTTATTTTTGATATCCATATACAAATGTGTAGCAATCACATCTGCAGTAAGTGTTGACTTCTCCAATTTTATCTCTAATTCGGGCAAATTTAAGTCATTGATAAGGTCTCTTTTCAGTTTGTCAATATCTGCCGTTTCATTGCTAAAAAGACCTGAAGAATACAAAAAACAGATGCACAATTTGTTTGTGCGTCTGTCGTATATTGCGTTTTTGTACTTTAATCCTTGATATTTCTCATCAAGGTAATCTTGAATATTTTGCATAGCCCTATTTTAGACTATAAAGTGCAAAATGTCAACTAGGACTACAAATCCAAGCAAGACAATCA
>JBKSMV010000001.1:0-3398 GCA_046881985.1 Clostridia bacterium | reverse complement strand
TGAAATCATGGAGAAGGAAAGCGACATTCAACCTATCGACAATCCAAGCGTTGCTATGGACAAGTTTGATGAGAAGCAAATCGTTATGACTATTCAAATCCCAGTTTTGCCAGAGTTTGAAGTTGGCGCATACAAGGGGCTAACTTTCAAAAAGGCTAAAAATGAAGTCAGCGAAGAGCATATCCAAGAACACATCAATCGTGACCTTATGAGAGGTAGCAAGTTGGTTGACAGCGACAAGCCAGTAGCCAATGACGACATTGTCACACTCAACTTTGAAGGTTTTGTAGACGGCAAAGCATTTGACGGCGGTAAGGCTGAGAACTATCAACTCAAGATTGGTAGCCACACTTTCATTGACAATTTCGAAGACCAACTAGTAGGACTCAACAAGGGCGACAAAAAAGACGTTATTGTCACTTTCCCAGCAGAATATCATGAAAAGAGCCTTGCTGGTAAGGAAGCAACATTCAAGATTGAGATTATCAACATTCGCACTAGAGTTATGCCAAAATTCGACGAAGAGTTCGTTAAAAATACAAGCGAATTCGATACTATCGAAGCATATAAAGAAAATATCAAGTCTATAATAATTAAGGAACAAGAAGGCAAGATTGAACGTGACCTAGAGAACGACATTGTAGACAAGATTGTAGAGAGCACAGAGCTCGAAATCCCTGCTGAACTTGTAGAACGTGAACAAGACAGAATGACCAACGGACTAAGAAATCAACTAGCACAACAAGGTTTGCGTCTAGAAGACTACCTAGCATACATTGGCAAATCTATGGACGACTACAAGGCAGAGCAACGTGGCTATGCTGAAAAGAATGTCAAGACAAGATTTGTACTTGAGAGAATCGTCACAGCAGAGAATATCACTGTCACCAACGAAGAGTTTGACGCCAAAATCGCAGAAATTGCTAAAATGCAAGGCCTTAGCGTAGAAGAAACCAAAAAGCAAATGGGCGAACACAATATGTCACACCTACTCAACAACTTGTTGATGGACAAGCTTTTCGCATTCCTCAAAGACAGCAATACTATCACTGAATAATATTTTAGGAGATTAAAATATGTTAATACCAATGGTTGTAGACCAAATCGGTAACAATGAACGTAGTTATGATATTTATAGCAGACTGCTAGAAGATAGAATCATCTTCCTATCAGGTGAGATAAATGACCAAATCGCAAATAGCGTAGTGGCACAGCTCATCTATTTGGAAGGCAAAAACCCAGACAAAGATATCTTCATGTACATCAATAGCCCAGGCGGTAGTGTAAGTGCCGGCATGGCTATTTATGACACAATGAATTATATCAAGTGTGACGTAAGCACTATTTGCATAGGTCTTGCCGCATCAATGGGTGCGTTTTTGCTCAGCAGTGGTGCTAAAGGTAAGAGAATCTCTTTGCCTAATAGCAAGATTATGATTCATCAACCACTAGGTGGCGCACAAGGTCAAGCTAGTGATATCGAGATTCAAGCACGTGAAATGCAAAAGACAAAACAAAAACTCAATGCCATTTTGGCAGAAAATACAGGCAAGAGCATTGAAGAAGTCACTCGCGACACAGACCGTGACAACTGGATGACTGCTGAAGAAGCACAAAACTACGGCTTGATAGACAAAATATATAAGCATAGAGTTTAGGAGAATATTTTGAAGGATTTAGACACAGTTTGCTCATTTTGTGGCAAAACAATGGCAAGTGCTAGCGACATGATTGCTAGTCCTGATGGCAACTGCTTTATCTGTAAAGATTGTGTAGACATCTGCAAAGAGATGATAGCCAAAAATCGTGCCAAGAGCCCAAAAGCAGAACTTATAGACCTGCCAACACCTAGCGAAATCAAGGCGAAACTTGACGAGTTTATCATCGACCAAGACGAAGCCAAAAAGGTATTAAGTGTAGCGGTGTACAATCATTACAAACGTATCAACAACAATCTCACTCAAAAGCATGACGTAGATGATGACGTGGTGCTAGAGAAGAGCAACGTTTTACTCATCGGTCCTACTGGTACAGGCAAGACACTCTTGGCACGTACATTGGCACGTACTTTGAAAGTGCCTTTCGCTGTGGCAGATGCGACTACCATTACCGAAGCAGGTTATGTAGGTGATGACGTAGAGAATGTGCTTTTGAAACTTATTCAAAACGCAGACTACGACGTCAAGAAAGCCGAACGTGGCATTGTGTACATTGACGAGATAGACAAGATTGCACGTAAGGGCGAAAATAAGTCCATCACTCGTGACGTGTCAGGCGAAGGTGTACAACAAGCACTCTTAAAGATACTAGAAGGCACAATCGCTAGCGTACCACCACAGGGCGGTAGAAAACACCCACAACAAGAGAATATTCAAATCGACACCACCAATATTCTATTCATTTGCGGTGGAGCATTTGTCGGTATGGACAAGATTATCTCAATGCGTACAGGCAGTGCAGAGTTGGGCTTCGGCGCTAATGTCAAGAATAAGGACGAAATCGCCAAAGGCACCAATATCAAGGACATTCAACCAACAGACTTGCACAAGTTTGGCATGATACCAGAGTTTGTAGGACGTTTGCCAGTAGTTGTCACATTGGAGCACTTGACTCAAAATGCCTTGGAACGTATCTTGGTAGAGCCTAAGAATTCTATTGTCAAGCAGTATAAGAAACTTTTCTCTCTAGACGGAGTAGAGTTGGAGTTTAGTCCAGAAGCGGTGACGGCGGTTGCCAAAAAGGCTATCGAACTCAACACCGGTGCTAGAGGGCTAAGGGCGATACTAGAAGAACGTATGATTGGCGTCATGTACGACTACCCAACAGATAAGACTATCACCAAGATAGTCATTGACGAGAAGTTTATCAACTCCAAGAGCGAACCTATCGTTATCAAGAAAGCCAGTTAAAAAAAAGAGTAATCTCTTTTTTTTTTGTTAAATATTGGATATTAAAATTTTTTGTCAAAAAGTATTTACATTTTAATTTTAATGTGCTATAATGCACACATAAATAAAGGAGACAATCCTATGAGTACATTCAAAGAAAAACTTGCACAACTCAAAGAGAAGGCAAAAGTATCATTTAAGAAGATAGGTAATGATAGAGGCATTCTTAAGGTTGGCACATATACAGGCACAGCGACATATGTTCTCACTTTTGACCAAGACGACAATGTGATCACTTGTGACTGCTACAACGACACTGGCAAACTACCTAAGACTATCGAAGAGCAGGCTGAACGTAAGGCAGCAGTCATGGCTAGACTCAATGCCAAGGGCTACAAATACGATAGCGAGAATATCGACATTAGAAATTAATTATAGAGCCATATTTTTGGCTCTTTTTTTATTTTTGCAAAAAGGGAATATTTGTTTTACAAAATATTTTGGCTGTGT